>NZ_MVKA01000044.1:0-46100 GCF_002042905.1 Geobacillus sp. LEMMY01 | reverse complement strand
CCTCTGACTTCCCGAACGCTTGCATCGCCCCCTGAATCGCTTTATACAGCTGTTGAAACCCCTCTTTCGACTGGAAGATCGGGAACGATTTGCGAAGCACGCGCCCCCGGTCATCCACGAAGCAGGCGTAGTGGGTTCGTTTCGCGATATCAATACCCACGACAAGCGTTTGTTCGGTTACTTGATCAATTTTATAGTTTTGTGTACAATTCATCTGAAGTCCTCCTTGGTATGGTGAGTGATGTGGTTGACACCCCTGCATCATACCAAGAGGGCTTTTTTTGATCAAGTCCCCGGAAAAGCTCCTAACGGGAATGCTCCTTTCTGTACACACCAATTCGAATCATACTCCTTCTTTTTGAGGGAGTCAACGCAGCAAACGAAGCGATGGGATGTCCGCTGTCATCAGTTTGCCAAAGAAAGGTGATGATTCGGTGAAAAACGATCGGCGCGAAATGGACGATATGACGCAGTTGCTTGAAATCATCAACGCCAAAGGAGACGAAGGAGAGCTTCACGAGATCGTCTGCAGCGACGAGTTGTTTTGGAAAAGCTTGCGGGCGCAGGCGGAGGACAGTGCGAAAGGAGGGGAGTAAATGGAACTGTTGCGGGCGAAGCGAATTGCTGAAGCTGGGGAGATCGTTCCGGTGATGTATAAAGGGAAACAAGTGGTGATTCAGCACGTCGATGATGAGCGCGAAATGGCTCGCGTTTATTTCACCGATGAGTCGGAACACGAACAAGACGTACCGGTGCGACTGCTTGAGGAACAATGAGAGCTGTGCAAATTGTCGCCGTTTTGTCAAGGGAAAGACGATGACACCGTCCGTTCTTCTATGGTATAATGATTCAAGAAACGACGCTTGAACATTGGAGTGACAAACATGAACATCGGCTTTGGAGAAATTGCGCTCATCGTCTTTTTCGCTTTGCTCATTTTCGGACCGAAAAAGCTGCCGGAGTTAGGACAAGCGGCCGGGAAAACGCTGCGCGAATTTAAGAATGCGACAAAAGGCATCATCGACGATGACGAGACGACAAAAGCGCAAAAATAAGAGGTTGGGCATAGAGGCCTGGCCTCTTATTTTTGTATTTCGTCCGTGACCAGCCATTTCCTCCGCGATGCGGCAAAAAAGAGACAAGCTCTGCCGAAAGGCGCCATATACATATATATGGAGGCATGTTGGCTCGTTGGGATAAGCCGGTGGCGGAGGGGTTTCGTGATGATCAAAAAAATGGCGGCGATCATAGGAGGCAGTCTGCTTCTTGGCGTTGGCATCAACGTCTTTTTAGTCCCTCACCATTTGCTTGATGGAGGGATGATCGGGCTCGGGCTGATCGCCAAATACGTGTGGCACGTTCAGGCTGGGTTGACGATGATCGTCTTAAGCGTTCCGCTTTATGTAGCCGCATGGTTTTACTACCGCCCGTTTTTTTACAACAGCTTGCATGGACTTTTATTTTCCTCATGGGTGATTGACGTATTGTCTGTTTTGCGCGGCGTGGTGGTGTTGGATCCGCTTTTGAGCGCGGTCATCGGTGGGGTGCTGGTCGGCGCGGGCATCGGCGTGATGCTGCGCGAGGAGACGAGCACGGGCGGGACCGACCTGCTCGCCCAGTTTATCGCTAGATGGACGAACTGGAACGTCGGGATCATCATTTTTGTCATTGACGCCTGCATTATTTCAGCTGGGAGCATGATCATCGACTCAGTGCCATTTGTTTACTCGCTTGTCGTTGTCACGGTCGTCGGGGCGGTGACGACGATGTTGACGCGCAAAAAAACGATGGGGGTATAGCCCGAATCCCCATCGTTTTTCGTTTCAGCAGATAGGCGCTCCTCTATGGGAATGCGGCACCGCTTGCCGGCGCGGGCCGCTCGTCACCGAAGGCGCCGTTTCCAGCTGTTTGCTGACTTGATGCTGTGGGGGAGTTTTAACGTCGTTCGCACAGGGGATGAGAATCTTGTCCGTTTGATCTTTCGCAGCGACGGGTTCCCCAATGCCATCGGCGGAAGGAGCATCGGTTATCGCTTAGCCAGCTCGAGCGCGCGATAGACATTGATGAGCCCGTAGCCATAATACGGATCTTTTCCTCTCTCTCCCAAATCGTCAGCGCTTTCGAGAATAATGTCGCGCACTTCATCGTTCGAAAGCCGCGGGTTGACGGAGCGGATCAAAGCGGCGAGCGCGGTGACGTGCGGCGCGGCCATCGACGTGCCGGAAAGGGCGGCGTACCGGTGGCCGGCAAACGTGCTGGCAATGTTCGTTCCGGGTGCGACGACATCCACATAGTCGCCGTAGTTGGAATAAAGCGCATAGGAAAGATCCGGGTTGACAGCCCCAACACTGATCACTTCTGGATAAGCGGCTGGGAAGCTCGCCTGCGACGTGCTGTCGTTGCCAGAAGCGGCGACAAGCACGACATCATGGGCGTCGGCGTAGCGGATCGCTTCTTCGAGCACCGAGGACGGTTGGTAGTTGCCAAGGCTTAAGTTGATGACTTTTGCCCCGTGGTCGACTGCCCAGCGGATTCCTTTCGCTACATCAATGCTCGTCCCATAGCCGTCCGCATTTAATGCTTTGACTGCCATGATCGGGTTGAACCATGTCATGCCGGCGACTCCTTCGCCGTTGTTCGGCTGTGAGGCGATGATGCCGGCGACATGGGTGCCATGGCCGTTTTCGTCATCTGGAGAGCGGTCGTCGGCCAACACGTTATATCCGGGACCAAGGCGGCGGGTTAAATCGGGATGAGTCAGGTCGACCCCGCTGTCGATGATGGCGACAGGCACATTCCGCTTGCCGCGCGACAGCGTCCAGCCGGCTTCGGTATGAATGGCCGGCAAGTTCCACTGGTAGCGGGCGTAAAACGAATCGTTCGGCATTAGTATCGGCTCATCACGCTCGTTTTGCATGTAAATGTAGTTCGGTTCGCAATAATCGACCATCGGAAGAGAGCGGAAATAGCGGCGCATCTCTTCATACGTTTGCCTGCGCGAACGGAATACAAACACGTGATCGACCTGCTTGATGAGCTGGCCGGCGATGGCTGCCTCCATTTGTTTCAAGCGGCTTTCGGACGGCAATGCCCGAAAGCGGACCACGATCTCATTGATGAAATAATGGCTTCGGTCACCGCGGCGGTTATGGCGAATTTCCCGAATGCGCGGGTGCTTGTTCAACTGCTGTTTCAGTTGCTCGCCTGCGCTTAAGCTGTCTAAGGCGACAACGGTTGGATGGGTGGGTGCGACCTCGGCGTCAAACGGCTTCAGCCGCGGTGGAGCCGGGGCGTTTTCTTCTGGAGCCGGTCGCCCCAAGGCGGCTGCGGCAACGAGTAGAGCAACAACCGCGCTGGCCGCGGCCCATATTCGGTATCGGCGTTTCACGCTGTTCACCTCCTTCGTTGTTAGGATGGGCGATTGACGGACAAATCATGAAAAATGGGATTCACCTTTTGCCACGGCGAATCCCATTTTCTTCTTCAGCGGCCGACCGATTGCAACACTTGCTGCGCTGCTTGCAGATCGAGGCGCAGTTGCTCCTGAACGTTCGTCGGATGGTAGTACCCTTTGTTGACCATATATTGGCTGATCTGCTCATGAAACACGATCGCGTCATTCAAATGTTGTTTCAACGTGTTGCGCACTTCTGGGGTGGACGCTTCGGCAATGGCCATCGCGCATCCTTTAATGGCGTTTTTCGCGCTGATCAGGCAATCAGCGGCGATCATTTGATCGTTCAATACGCCGGTCGGTGTCATCGTTGCCTGCATCGTTGTCCCTCCTTTTGTCCTTATGACAGCAAGTTTTGCAAGTCGCGGATGTGTTGCTGTGTCTTTTGCATGTCTTGTTGAATGAGCGATTTCAATTGCGGATCGCTTGCCATTTGCTGCATGGCTGCACTTTTGGCAAGACAGGTGTTTTTAAACATAAGCAGTTCATGCAATTCGAGCGTTTCATGTGTTCCTGTCGCGTTCATTCCTCTCACCACCTTCCGTGACATAGTATGTGCCCGGCTGTTTGCTGTATGGGTGGGGAATGATGGAAAAAGCGGGTCGTGGCGCTTTGAACGGTCGCGACAATCAGGAAAAGAAGGAGTCCGTGTACTCAAGTTTTGCCTAGAGCGGGGCATACTATGGGCGCAATCCGCTTTATGAAGGAGGTAGGGAAACGGGTGAGAAAAACATTCATTGTGCTAAGCATTGCTGTTCTCCTTCTTTTGGCTGCCGGGGCCGTTCTTCTTTTGCGCCGAGGCGAGTATGCGTTTGTGCCGGATGGGAGCGATATTGCGCCGTATGAAGCGAGCAAACAGACTGGAATCGATGTGTGGGGGCGATGGATCGCAGCGGATGACCGCCGCATCCAAGCGTTGTCGGCTAGAAACGGGCATTTGCAAAAAGAGGAAGGGGCGGTTGTCGTCGATGACCGGTTGCTTCGTCTCGGCAAGGAGGTGTTTTATAAGGAGACGTTTGGCAATGAAGTATTTTTGACCGACATCATGGGCATTGTCGACGGGCCGCTGACGCTTGTCAATATGGCCAAAGCCATTGTCGCATTAAAAGGAGAAGGGACGACGAATTTGCGCGTGCCGCTTGCCGAAGATGTGACGATCGGCGGCCGCACATATAAAAAAGGCGAGTTGATCGACACGGGCATCGACGTGCCCAAAGGGTCATACTTGCCGCTCGGGATGCCGATCGTCACCGACGGCGGCCGCGTGCGCGTCGGCATCAGCTGCGCCGCCTGCCATGCGACCGTCGATCCAGTGACGAAAAAAGTGGTGGAAGGGGCGCCGAACAACGATTTGAATGCCGGAATGCTCATGGCGTTGGCGACGAATTCGAGCGCCTATTTTACTCACGCCAATATTCACTCGCTAAAAAAATATATCCGCTCGTTCGATCGGACGATCATCGATTCGCACGGGCGCAAAGCGGCGCTGCCGGATCCGGAGTTGCTTGAGCGGGACGTGGACCGCATTTTTGCCAGCTGGCCGCGCGGCAATTTTGATTCGACGATCGATATGAAAGCGAATCCGGCGCAAATTCCGGATTCGTTTACGCGCGGCGACCATCCGTACGGGTGGAGCGGCTTTGCCGCCGCCGGCTCATTCCATGGCTTGGCCGCTTTCAGCAACAACGTGCACGCGCAAAACGCCGATTCGCTCGCGCAGGCGGAAATTAGCGAAGCGCTGTTTGGCATTGATAAGGAAGTGTATATTGGCACGATTTTGCAAAACGCCGCCCATCCGCGTTTTCGCTATCAGCCGACGACAAAGGAGAAACCGTCCGCCTTTTTCGCGAAAGTCGACCCGACGCCGAAAACGGTCGGCGTTAATCAGTTTGTCGCGCCGCCGCAGTTTCCGAAAGTATCGCTCGTCGCTCCAGATGGGTTGATCGTCAGCGAGCCGGGTTATCGGTTCAATGAGCAAAACAATGCCGTGGCCGCTTGGCAAAATACGCTCAATCCTCCGCCGCCAAATGAACGGATCAGCGAGGAGCGGGCGGCGAGAGGAAGAGAGGTGTTTGTCCGCGCCGGTTGCATCCGCTGCCATGCTGGGGCGTATTTGACGAACAACCGCGTCGTGGCGGCGAATGTCATCGGCACGGAACCGTCACGGGCGAAAGCGCTGAAAAAGACAGAAAAAGTGTTCGGAGAGGCCGTGTTGTACGCTCCGGATACGCCGGTCCCGATCCCAAAGGGAGCGAAAGTATTGAACGTGCCGACGGACCATTTAGATCCAGAACAAATCGGGCTTGCCTTCGCCCACGGTGATTCGCCGGGCGGGTATAAAGTGCCGAGCCTCATCGGCCTGGCGTGGAGCTCGCCGTATTTGCACGACGGCGGCGTGGCGGTCGGGCCGAACGGGGAACTCGGGTTGACGGGCACGGTCGGAAACGGCATTGCTCCTGATGCGCGCAACAGCCTGCGGGCGCTGATCGACCGGACATGGCGCGAGCGCGTCATCGCCGCCAACGCCAAGGACTCCGACTTGCGGACGGTGCATGTGACCGGCGCCGGGCACCGGTATTGGATCGACCGTCAAGCCGGATTTACGAAGGAAGAGCAAGAGGCGGTATTGGACTATTTGTTGTCGCTCACCTCGCGCTGACCGCATCGTGCGTCGTTTATTCTGCGCTCATGCCGATGGGAATAGTTCCCTTGCAACGGCCGTTATAAGACGGCCCACACTAATAGGCAAGGGAGGGAAAGTGATGAGCGAAACATGTTTTTACTGCCAGTGCGAGTGCGATGACAAGGTGCATTACGTGTCGTTCCATACGAATGGCGAAGAACGCGAAGAAACGCTTTGCCCGGAATGTTACCAAGAATGGCTGCAGGGCATGCAAGGTTGACCTTCCTTCCTGCTTTCGTTTCGCTTGGAAGTGGGGCTTCTTCGCTAAATTATGATGAAAAAACCGCACCGTGATCAAACTGGTGCGGTTTTTTCCGAAAGTGGAGGGGTGGCGACGATATCCGCCAAATCACCGTCTTCGTCATAGGCGCGGTAGACAGCCGCTTTCGTCCGCGGAGCGTGGAACGACAAAAACAAAATCCGCTCCTTGCCTTCGCGGGTGACTTTCGTTTCCATTTTCAATGTCGCCTCATTCATGACCAGCGAGTAGAATCGGTACGTCAAGCCGAGCCACGTGCGCTCAGAGCGGACGGTGTCCGGATGGCGGCGGATGAGTTCAGCGAGTTCGGCGAAGGAGTGAGTTTCCTGCTGCAGCCATTCATGGATGGCGGTTGCCGCTTGTTCAAACCAGCTTTTCCAAGACGGTTTCATCAGCATCACCTTTTTTCATCCATCATGCCCATTTCCGCTGTTCATTATGCAGGGAGGCGGATGGAAAACGTCGTCACGTTGTCATCGGAAAAACAGCAGATATCCCCGCCATGGTCCTCGATCACTTTTTTGCAAATGTACAGACCGATGCCGGTCCCGAGTTTTTTCGTCGTAAAAAACGGCTCGAAAATCGTTTCAACAATGTCGGCAGGAATCGCCGGACCGTTGTTGGCGATTTCGATGATGATGCTTCCGTCTTGGCAGCGGGCGGCGATGTTGATCCGACGCGGCTTTTCCCTCTCTTTCACCGCTTCGATCGAGTTGAGCAAAATGTTCACCAGCACCTGGCGCAGCTGGTCTTTATAGGCAAACATATGTATGGACTCATCGATCGCCACCGAAAGGTCGACGTCGCTGTCGACGATCGTGGCGTATAAAAACTCGATAATTTCCTCCAACAGCTGGCGCAGGGAAAACGTTTCTTTTTCGCTTTCAACAATCTCTTTGCGTGAGGCATGCAAAAATTGCGAAATGCGAAATTTCAGCTGCTGCAACTCATGGTCGATAATGTCTAAATAGGGAATATATGGATGCTCAAATTTCAATAATTGAATAAAACCGATAATAGCCGTAAGCGGGTTGCGAAACTCATGGACAAAACTCGATGACATTTGCCCGAGCAACGTCAGCCGGTCTTGATGCGATCTGGCAATGAGCGCGTTTTTTTCATGCAGTTCTTTTTCCTTTAACTCATTGTATTTTGTGACTGCATGAAACAAAAATTGGTCAAACAGCTCGTTCAAATGGTCGATGAGCGGAGCCAGCTCGTCGACCGACAGCGGCGCGGTCAACGCGTGGTTGATGACCAGCCGCCGCCCAAGGTTGACGTTGTAGACGAGAGCGCCGATGCCGGCGTTCATTTCCGCACGTTCTTTAGCGATTTTGTTGGCTAATCGTTCGACCGTCTCGCCAGATAGCGACCGCAACAGCGCTTCTTTGACCAGCTCAAACACTGCTAAGCCGTTTTGTTCGACATGATCGATGTATTTGTCATCGTCGGCAATTTTCATATGTTGACGCCAATAGGCGAGAAAGTTCGGCAAATGGGCTTCTAAATGGGTGACGAGCTGCTGTGCCGCAGATGCCAAAAAAGCCACCTCGCTTTCCATCGTTTATTTTTTATTATAACTCACATTTCGCACCCTGAATAAAAATTCGAAATAAGCCCGATTTGACCGAATAAAAATTAATTATTTTACAATTTTTGTATAAAAAATTATTTTTATGCGAATATCCAGGTTGTTTTTTGTATATTATGCAAAGGTTGCGAAATATGAGTTATAAGGGGGAATATCGGACTAGAACAGGGGAAAAATCGCAATCGGTCCGGCCAAACGAACGTCCTTTTGCTAAAAACGATCGGAAAACGCCCGGTGCTGCGGGCGGGACAGACTGTTTGAACGAAAAAAGAAAAATCATTTATAATGAATGAGGCAAACAAATATTTTGCAAAAGGTTGGGGATGATCGTGAAATTGTATGACTCGATTTTAGATTTGATCGGCGGCACGCCGATTGTAAAGTTGCAGCGTCTTTCTGACCCGGACGGCGCGGATGTGTATATGAAGCTTGAATCGTTCAATCCGGGCGGCAGCGTCAAAGACCGGCCCGCTTGGGAAATGATCCGCCGTGCGGAGGCGGAAGGGAAAATTACGCCTGGAAAAAGCACGATCATCGAACCGACATCCGGCAACACCGGCATCGGCCTGGCCATGGTGTGCGCCGCCAGGGGTTATCGCTGTATCATTACGATGCCCGACAATGCGACGGTGGAGCGGGTGAAAATTTTAAAGGCGTACGGAGCCGAAGTCTATTTGACGCCGGCGGAGAAGCGAATGCAAGGGGCGATCGATGAGGCGAACCGGCTTGCTAGCGAAATCCCTGACAGCTTTATTCCGATGCAGTTTGAAAATCCGGCCAATCCGGACGCGCACCGGCATACAACAGCGGTGGAAATTTACGAAGCATTTGATGGGCAGCTCGATGCGTTCGTGTTAACCGCCGGCACCGGCGGAACGGTGACCGGAACAGGGGAGGAGCTGAAAAAGCGCATTCCGAATTTGCGCATTTACGTCGTTGAACCGTACGGCTCGCCTGTGTTGTCGGGCGGCAAGCCGGGGCCGCACAAAATTCCTGGCACGGGTCCAGGGTTTATCCCAAAAATTTTAAACCGCTCGATTTATGATGACATTTTTTTGATCAAAGATGAGGATGCCCAGCAGATGGCGCGCGAACTGGCGGCGAAGGAAGGCATTTTGGTCGGCGCCTCAGCGGCGGCGAGCGCTTATTACGCCATCAAAGTGGCGAAACAGCTCCCTAAAGGCGCCCGCGTCCTTTGCATGGCGCCTGATTCCGGAGAGCGGTATTTGTCATCCGATTTATTCGCTGATTAAGCGGACGGCCTACGGGCGAAAAAACGCGGCTGTTGGCCGTCCCGCCCGTTCTTTGTCGGGCGTACGAAGGCAAACATTCCTCAAGGGAGGGATGTTTTTGTTTTGGCGTTTTTCGGGTTGATAAAAACAGAGCCGGATTTCATCATGAACCATTTGGCATTCCTCCATTTTTGATGGCTTACTAAACAATATTGTAACGGATATGTTTTTGGTTTTTCTATTTTTTCTTCCTGTTCATACTGCCATCGCTGTGTGCATCGGCCATAGGTGGACGGATGCTTTCGTTATGTTCATGGGGGACAAAAGGCAGAAGGGATTGTTCAATGAAAGTAGTTCACTAAGGTGGAGAGGAAGTGTTCGCTTGGCTTTGGAAAGACAACAAGGGTGGAACAACATGACGCGCATCGCCTTGACGCTGGCGATTGCGTCGTTTGGGGGATGGATGTTTGCTTTGTTCGGCGTTCCGCTCCATTGGATGCTCGGTCCAGCAGCTGCGTTGCTTTTGGTTGGTCGTTTTTTGAAGGGAAAGTTGTATTGGCCGGTCGGCATTCGCAACGCTGCGCTCATTCCGATCGGCTATACGCTAGGGACATCGATGACGGCAGGAACGCTTATGGAGATGGGTCGGCAGCTGCCGGCGATGCTGTTGGCGACGGCGCTCATTTTGCTGTTTAGCTTTTTCGTTTCTTGCCTTGTGGCAAAATGGACCAGCATCCCGCTCCGTTCGATCATCACCGGCAGCATCCCCGGCGGATTGTCGCAAATGCTTGTGTTGGGCGAAGAGCTCGACGGTGTCGATGCAACGATTGTCACGTTTTTTCAAGTGATGCGCCTGATGGGCGTCGTTTTTCTCGTCCCGCTCATCGCCTTAAGCCCGTTCTTTTCCGGCGGCGCCGGGGCGGGGACGGGCGTGGGAAGCGGACAAGGGCCGGATTGGAGCGTCGGTCTTGTCTTGCTGTATTTGGTTGTCACTGTCGCCAGCGCGATCATCGGAAGGCGCATCAAACTGCCGACCGCCTATTTGCTTGGCCCGATCATCGGAACATCGGCTCTGGTCATTGCCGGGGCGCCGGCGCCGCATTTGCCAGCGCCTTTGTTGGATATCGCGCAAATCGCGATGGGGGCTTATCTAGGCTTAATGCTGAAACCGGCTCGCATCGCGGAAAAGGGAAGAGCCGTGCTGGCGGCTGCGGCAACCGGTCTTGCGCTCATTTTGTTTTCCATGGCTTCGGCATTTGTCTTAACGGCTCTGCATGGCGTGCCGTATTTGACAGCGTTCATCGCCTTGGCGCCGGGGGGCATGGATCAAATGGGAATTTTGGCGCGGGAAGCGCATGCCGACCTTGCCGTTGTGACAAGTTATCAAATGTTCCGCATTTTTTTCATTTTGCTTGTCGTCCCGCCGGTGCTGAAAAAACTGTTTGCCGCCCGCTGGTTTCGACGGATCGAACGGCGGCCCATCCGGCATGGTGGACGGTCCATGCAGCCAGCGGCAACCAAAAAGAAAGGGCTGTGACAAGAAACAGATATATGCTAAACTAGAAAGAAAAAGGAGGGGATTGCCATGAACCATTCGACCGTTTATCGTCCGCATAGCCCGGTGGCAAAGTTGGCGGTTTCCTTTTTAGCGGCGCTGGCTGTAGCGACCGCAGGGCTATACGCCGGGCAATGGGTGCCGGCTGGGATGTACTTGCCGCTGTATGGACTGGAACTCGTTTTGCTTTTGGTCATGATGTTCGCCCGCGTGAAAAAAGCCGTCGGCTATCCGCTGATGTTTGCGTTTATGTTTGTCTCAGGGGCGACGCTCTATCCGCTCATCGGCTATTACATTTCCATCATCGGCGCGGCGGCGGTGTTCAAAGCGTTTGCGCTGGCCGTTGTATCGTTTTCCGGCGTTGCCATTTACGCGGCGAGAACGAAAGAAGATTTTTCGTTCCTCGGCGGGTTTTTGATGCTCGGGGCGTTTGCGCTCCTTGGCTTGTTGATCATCCAATGGTTCATCCCATTCTCAAGCGTCGGGCAAATGGGCATCGCCGCTTTGGGAATTTTGATTTTCCTTGGCTTTACGATTTATGACATCAACCGTTTGGCCCGCTACGGTTTTACGGAAGCGGACATCCCGATGATTGTCGTCAATATTTACCTTGATTTCATCAACTTGTTTGTCTACATTTTGCGTTTTTTCGCCAGCGATGAGGATTGAGCGCCAAAAAGGGCTGCCCCCAAAGGAGCAGCCCTTTTTCAATGCCGGCGCCATCTGATCAAAGCGGCAAGTGAAATGGTGCGGCTGATTTTTTACGGCATTAAAGGTGAAACGCGGTGAGGCAGGAATCGGCCAAGGGTGGGGCGAATAAGAGAAAGAAATGGAGAAGAAAGGGGCCTCATGATGAAGTTTGCCGTCAATGTATCGACGATTTTCACGGAAGCGCCGTTTCTCGCCCGGTTTGCCAAGGCGAAGCAGCACGGGTTTTCGCACGTTGAATGCCAGTTTCCGTACGCGGTGGCGCCTGAGGCGATTGCTGATGAACTCGAACAACTTGAGCTGTCGCTTGTTTTGCTGAATTTGCCCGCTGGCGATTGGGAAAAGGGGGAGCGCGGGCTCGCCATTTTTTCTGACCGTCATGATGAATTCCGGCGTGCACTGGAGGAAGGAGTGCGTTATGCGCTCGCGCTCGGTGTACCGCATCTTCATTGCATGGCCGGGGTCGTGCCAAAGGACGTGCCGCGCGAGCGGGCGAAGGAGACGTATATGCATCGCCTTGATGAAGCAGCGGAGATGCTTGCCGTTCACGGCTTGACATTGATGATTGAGCCGATCAATCCGTTGGATATGCCGGGCTACTTTTTAACTGACATCGACGAAGCAGCGGCGATCATCCGCGAGCTCGGCCGGCCGAATGTGAAATTGCAATATGACGTCTACCATATGGCTCGGCTCAGACGCAATGTGACGGCGACGTTTGCCGACTACGCACCGCTCATCGCGCATGTGCAATTCGCTGATGCCCCCGGGCGGCATGAGCCGGGGACGGGAGAGCTTCCGTATCGCGAGATTTTCTCGTTTTTGCAAGAGCACGGCTACAATGGAGCGATTGGGCTTGAGTACATTCCATCAAGGGAAAGCAGCGAGAGTTTTGACTGGTATGATGAATACCGCGGGATGAAAGGGGGAGGCGGACGATGACTCGCGTCGGCTTTATCGGCTTGGGCGTGATGGGCTCGCGCATGGCCAGACGGCTGCTTGAAGCGGGATTCAATGTCACGGTGTACAACCGTACGACAGAAAAAGCGGTTCCGCTTGTCAGCCTTGGCGCCCGACAGGCGGCGACAGTGGCAGAGCTGGCGGGCGAGGCGGATGTCATTTGCACGTGTTTATCGATGCCGGATGACGTCATCGAAGTGTATACAGGCAAAGGCGGCGTCCTTAGCGCGGCCCGTCCGGGGACGATTTGCCTTGATTTTACAACCGTCGGTCCGAAAACAAGCCGGTTTGTCGCTCGGCGCGCCGACGAGCGCGGCGTCGCCTATTTGGACGCACCGGTAAGCGGCGGTCCGGAAGGGGCGGAGCAAGGGGAGCTGACGATCATGGTCGGCGGGGCGAAAGAAGCATGGGAGCGAGTGCGCCCGCTGCTTCGGGTGTTAGGAAAAACGGTTGAATATTTAGGGGAAAGCGGCGCCGGCAGTGCGGCAAAAGTGATCAACCAATATTTAGTTGCCGTCCATTCTGTCGCCGCGGCGGAAGCGATGGTCGCTGGCGTCGCCTACGGGCTGGATGCCGGGAAGCTGTATCGGCTGTTAAAAGAAAGCTATGGAGACAGCCGGATGTTGCGCCGCCATATGGAGCAGTTCGTTTTGCCGCGCCGATTTGCACCAGGCGGGGCGGTCAAATATGTGCATAAAGATGTGCGCTTGGCGAACGAGTTGATGGATGAAATCGGCCTCGGCCACCGTCTTGGCGTTCAGGCGGAAGAAGCGTTCGCTGAAGCGATCGCCGCAGGCCTTGCCGATTTGGATATGTCAGCGGTCATCCAGCCGCTCGAGCAGCGGGTCGGGGTAGTTGTGAAAGAGACGGAATGAACAAAATGGTTGATGAATTCGAAAAATTCGTTGAAAAAATGGATGAGCAATGGTTTAATAGAAGTAGCAGCGCCCTCGTTCAAGAGGGCGCCACCTGATGGAAACAGCCAAAGTGATTCGCTTTTTTTTGAAGATAAAAAGAAACATTGTTTCCTATTGCGGAACAAAGGAGGTCGCTCATGCTTTCAATGGCATGGATTGAGGAGCTGCAGGCGTTTTTGCATCCAGAACAAATCAAACGGAATGAATCGTTCCACCCCCTCGGCAATGATGGAGCGGTGACTGTCTATCCGCAAACGGAGGAAGAAATCGCTGCGGTGCTCCGCTATGCCGACCGTCATGGCAAAAAAGTCGTCATCGCTGGACGCGGCACAAAGCGGGGGTTTGGCGGGCAGCGGGAGCAGGCGGACATCTTGCTGTCATTGGAACACTATGCTGGCATTGTCGAACATGCAGCCGCCGATATGACCGTTACCGTCAAAGCGGGAACGGTGTTTGGCGATTTGCAGCGAGCGCTCGCTCCGTATCGGCAAAAGGTCGCCTTGGACCCGTTTTGGCCGGAGGAAGCGACGATCGGCGGGGTGATTGCGGCGAACGATAGCGGTCCGAAGCGGCTCGGCTACGGGTCGGCGCGCGATTCGGTCATCGGGCTGCGCGTCGTCTATCCGAACGGGACCGTCATCCGTTCTGGAGGCAAAGTGGTGAAAAATGTCGCCGGCTACGATATGAACAAGTTGTTCATTGGGGCGATGGGGACGCTCGGGGTGCTGAGCGAGATTACGCTCAAGCTTCGACCGCTTGCGAAATATGAAAGCGTTGTGTTGTTGTCGTTCCCAAGCGGCGATATTCATGACATTCGTTCGTTTTCCATTTCGTTCCTTGATACGATGATGGAGCCGGTTTGTTTTGAACTGCTCAATCCGGCGCTTTCCGAGCGGCTGACGGGACGGCCGGTTTATACGCTCGCGATCGGGTTTGAAGATGTGGAAAACGCCGTTCATTACCAAGAGCAATGGGTCGAACGACTGCGGCCGAAAGCGGCGGAAATGTCCATTTTAGCCGGCGAGGAGGCGGCGGCGTTTTGGCGGACGTTTTACACGATTGCACCGAACGGGCGTCTGGCGCGGGTGGAAAACGGTGTTGAAGCAGCGGTGAAAATCGGGGTCGTCAACTTGGATGTGCTCTCCATCTTGCGTGAAAGCGTTTTAATCGCTGACCGCTGTCATGTCCGCATCGAGGCGCACGGCGGGTTGGGTCATGGTCTTTGCCAGGCGTATATGCACGGCGGCGAAGAGGGGGTGTCGGCCGCGATCGAGGAGCTGCGCCAAACGGCGGTTCGCCTTGGCGGCTACGCGATTGTGAAGCATTTGCCGCTTTCGTTGCGCCAGCGCGTCGACGTCTGGGGCGGGAAGCCGTCGTACTTTTTCTTGCTTGAAGGCATTAAGCGGAAAATCGATCCGAACAAAACGGTCAACGATCAACGCTTTATTGGGGGGATTTAATGATGAGCACGATGGCCAATGAACGGGCGGACAGCCCGGCGTGTGCAACCGCGAGCCTTGGCAACTATCGGTTTGGCGATTTACCTGACCCGAGCAAGTGGGCCGATTGCGTCCATTGTGGCATGTGTTTGGAATCATGCCCGACGTACGAACAGACGGGTGAAGAACAGCACTCTCCGCGCGGCCGCGTTCATTTGATGAAGTCGGTCGGCGAAGGGAAGCTTGATTTAACGCCGGATTTGCTCGATCCGATTTTTACGTGCTTGGATTGCCGCGCCTGCACGACGGCTTGCCCGGCCGATGTCGATGTCGGCGGGCTCATTGAACAAGTGCGCGGCCAGCTCCGCCAGGCGGTGCCGCTTGCCGGTTGGAAGGCGCTTGTCAGCGGCTTGTTCTTAAAAGGCATTTTTCCGCATCCGTCGCGCCTCGATTGGCTCGGCCGCCTGCTGAAACTGTACCAAAAAAGCGGCTTGCAGACGGTGGCGCGCAAAACCGGATTGTTGCGGGTGATGCCCGATCACTTGGCTGAGATGGAGGCGATTTTGCCTTCGGTCGGCACGCCGGTGCGGAGAAAGTATAAGCATCAGCCGCTCATTAAGGCGAAAGGGGAAACGAAGCGGACAGTCGCGATTTTGACCGGCTGCGTCATGGATGTCATGTTTAGTGACATTAACGAAGCGACGATCCGTGTGTTGACCCATAACGGCAACGATGTCGTCATCGTCCCGAACCAGACGTGCTGCGGGGCGCTTCACGTTCACGCCGGCGACCGCGAAACCGGCCGGAAGCTCGCCAAGCAAAATATTGAGGCGTTTCAAGATGTCGACCATGTCATCGTTAACGCCGCCGGCTGCGGCTGCATGTTGAAAGAGTATCCGGAACTGTTCCGCAATGACCCGGAATGGCATGAAAAGGCGGAGCAATTTGCCGCCAAAGTTGAGGATGTGTCCAAATTTTTGCATGACACGGGCTTCAAACCGCCGAAAGCGGAATTGAACGTGCGCCTCACCTACCATGATGCGTGCCATTTGGCCCATGGCCAGGGCATCCGCCAAGAGCCGCGCGCTTTGATTGAAAGCATTCCGGGGGTGGAAATGGTCGCCATGCCAAACGCCGATCGTTGCTGCGGCAGCGCCGGCATTTACAACCTCACCCATCCGGACATGGCACAAGCGGTGCTTGAGAGCAAAATGCAACACGTGCCGCAAGATGTGGAGCTCATTTCGATGGGCAATCCAGGTTGCATGTTGCAAATGGCGCTTGGCGTCATGAAACATGGACGAAACCAAAAAATCGTCCATACGGTGCAGCTGTTGGATTGGGCGTACCAAAAAGAAGAAGGGAAGGACGTGCGCATATGAGAAAACGGCCGATTGCAACGAACGACCCGCACATTCAGGCGCTCGCCCGCATCGTCGGGGAACAGGCGATTTTATACCGGAAAGAAGATTTGATGGCGTATGACTGCGACGGCTTCACCGTCCATCGCCATTTGCCAAGGGCGGTTGTATTTCCAAACAGCACGGAGCAAGTGGCGACGATTGTAAAATACTGCCATGAGCATGACCTTCCGTTTCTCGCCCGCGGCGCCGGCACGGGGTTAAGCGGCGGGGCGATTCCGCTAAACGGCGAAGTCGTCATCAGCTTAACGCGGATGAAGCGGCTGCTGCACGTCGACCTCGAAAACCGACGCGCCGTCGTCGAGCCGGGGTTTGTCAACTTGAAGCTGACAAACTCGGTCGCCCACCGCGGCTATTACTATGCGCCCGACCCGTCAAGCCAATATTGCTGCACGATCGGCGGCAACGTCGCCGAAAACGCTGGCGGCGCCCACTGCTTAAAATACGGAGTGACGACGAACCATATTTTAGGGCTTGAAGTCGTCTTGCCGAACGGCGAAGTGATTGAAATCGGCGGAAACGGCGTTCCCGACCCGCCCGGCTACGATTTGCTCGGGCTGTTGACCGGGTCGGAAGGGACGCTTGGCATCGTGACAAAAATCACCGTCCGTTTGTTGAAAAATCCCGAGGCCAAACAGACGGTGCTCGCCTATTTTGACGAAGTGGAAGACGCGAGCCAGACCGTTTCCGACATCATTTCCGCTGGAATCGTGCCGGCGGCGCTCGAGATGATGGACCAAACGGCCATCGAGGCGGTCGAAGCGGCCGCGTTTCCGGTCGGGCATCCGAAAGACATCGCCGCGCTGTTGCTCATTGAAGTGGATGGCATTTCCGCCGGGATCGACGAACAAATCAACGATATTTTAACGATTTGCCGCCGCCATCATGTGCGCGAAGTGAAAGTCGCCCAGTCAGAGGAAGAACGGGCCCGCTGGTGGGCGAACCGGAAAACCGGCTTTGGCGCCATGGGGGCGATTTCGCCTGACTATCTAGTGCAAGATGGCGTTATTCCGCGCAGCCGTCTGCCGGAAGTGCTGCGGGAAATCGCCGATATCAGCCGCAAGTATGGACTGAGAATCGCAAACATTTTCCACGCCGGCGACGGCAATTTGCACCCGCTTGTGCTGTTTGATGCGAGCAAGCCTGGGGAGACGGAGCGGGCGCTTGCCGCCGGAAGCGAATGCCTCAAGGCGTGCGCGGCGGTCGGCGGATCGATTACAGGGGAACATGGCGTTGGCATTGAGAAAAAAGAAGAGATGCGCTTCATTTTCACTGACGAGGAAATTTTGGCGCAAACGGCAATCCGCGACGTGTTTAACCCGAAAAACTTGCTCAACGCCGGCAAGCTGTTCCCGACGCCGGGGCGGTGCGTCGAGACGAAACAAGCGTCGTCGACAGTTAAATGAAAATTTTGCAAAAACGATTGCCAGTCATTTCGTTTCATGGTATCATCTTTTTAGAGCAATTAAGAAACGATGTTTTGTAATAAGAAACAAGAAAGGAGAAGAGAACGATGGGCGAATACGTACAAAAAGGGAACATCCAAGTCGCCAAAGTGTTGTACGATTTTGTCAACGAGGAGCTTCTGCCGAACAGCGGGTTGGATCAAGACAAGTTTTGGCGCGATTTCGGCGCGCTCATTGCCGACTTGACGCCGCGCAACAAAGAATTGCTCGCCCGCCGCGACGAAATTCAAGAAAAATTGAATGAGTGGCATAAAGCGCATCGCGGCCGCTTTGATTTTAACGAATATAAAGCATTTTTGACAGACATCGGCTATTTGGAGCCGGAAGTCGAGGACTTTGAGATTACGACCGACAATGTCGACGATGAAATTGCCTTGCAAGCCGGGCCGCAGCTCGTCGTTCCGCTGACGAACGCCCGCTATGCATTAAACGCTGCCAACGCCCGTTGGGGCAGCCTGTACGACGCGCTGTACGGCACCGATGCCATCAGCGAGGAAGACGGCGCCGAGCGCGGTTCGTCGTACAACCCGGTGCGCGGGGCGAAAGTCATCGCCTACGGGCGGCAGTTTTTGGATGAAGCAGTGCCGCTTTCGGGACACTCTCACAAAGACGTCGTTCAATATGCGGTTGTTAATGGCCAGCTTGTCGTGACCATCGAAGGCGGGGCGACGACGGGGCTGAAAGAGCCAGAAAAATTTGTCGGTTTCCAAGGCGACCCGCAACATCCGACAGCGGTGTTGCTGAAAAACAACGGCCTTCACATTGAAATTCAAATCGACCGCGAGCATGCGGTCGGAAAAACGGATAAAGCCGGCATCAAAGACATCGTGTTGGAGGCGGCAGTCACGACGATCATGGACGGCGAAGATTCGGTGGCGGCCGTTGACGCCGAAGACAAAGTGCTCGTTTACCGCAACTTGTTTGGTCTCGTCAAAGGCGATTTGACAGCGACATTTGAGAAAAACGGCAAAATGATGACGCGCGCCCTGAACCCGGACCGCGTATACAAAACGCCGGATGGCGGGGAGCTCGTGCTGCCGGGCCGTTCGCTCATGTTCGTGCGCAACGTCGGGCACTTAATGACGAACAACGCGATCTTGCATGCGAATGGCGAGGAAGTGCATGAAGGGATCATGGACGCTGTCATTACAAGCTTGATTATGAAACATTCGCTCATCGGCAACACGCGCTACTTAAACTCGCGCAAAGGCTCTATTTACATCGTCAAGCCGAAAATGCACGGATCGGCCGAAGTGGCGTTTGCCAACGAGCTGTTTGACCGCGTGGAGGATATGCTCGGTCTCGAGCGGAATACGATTAAAATCGGCGTCATGGACGAGGAGCGCCGCACGTCGCTCAACTTGAAAAACTGCATCTACCAAGTGCGCGACCGCATCATTTTTATCAACACCGGCTTCCTCGACCGGACCGGAGATGAAATTCATACGTCGATGGAAGCGGGGCCGATGTTGCGCAAAAACGAGATGAAATCATCGACTTGGCTGCAGGCGTATGAAAAATCGAACGTCGCCGTTGGGCTTGCCGCCGGCTTCCGCGGCCGGGCGCAAATCGGCAAAGGAATGTGGGCGATGCCGGATTTGATGGCGGAAATGCTGAAGCAAAAAGGAGGCCAGCTCAAAGCCGGCGCCAATACGGCATGGGTGCCGTCGCCGACAGCGGCCACGCTCCATGCGCTTCATTACCATCAAGTGAACGTCGCCGCTGTGCAAAGCGAACTGGCGAACGATCGGAACGATTATCGCGACGACATGTTGCAAATTCCGGTCGTTGACCATCCGCAATGGACGGCCGAAGAGATTCAAGAAGAGCTCGACAACAACTGCCAAAGCATTTTAGGCTATGTCGTCCGCTGGATCGACCAAGGGATCGGCTGCTCGAAAGTGCCGGACATTCACAACGTCGGACTGATGGAAGACCGGGCGACGCTTCGCATCTCGAGCCAAATTCTCGCCAACTGGCTCCATCATGGCATTTGCACGAAAGAGCAAGTGCTTGAGACGCTCAAGCGGATGGCGAAAGTCGTCGACGAACAAAACGCCGGCGATCCGAACTATCGTCCGATGGCGCCGAATTACGATGATTCGGTGGCGTTCCAAGCGGCGTGCGATCTCATTTTCCACGGCTATGAACAGCCAAACGGCTATACGGAGCCGATTTTGCACCGCCGCCGTCAAGAAGCAAAAGCGAAATTTGCCGCCATTCAGCAATAAACGCCAAAAGCGGTATAAGGAACAAGGGATGGACGCCCTTGTTCCTTCCTATCTGCATTAATCAGAAAATTAAGAAAATAAAAAGAAGGGAGGCAGCTCCTAGTTACTACTGGCCGGTTGTCAAAGGCAAAGCAGCACAAAAGGCGGTACAAGGGGATGGGGTAAGGTTAGTAGCTAGGGATCAGTGATGGAACATTTGCGAGAACGAGCGTTGCTTGTCCATCGGCAGGCAAGAGGAAAGCTGTCAGTTGAAGTGAAAGTGCCGGTCGTGAATGCCAATGATTTAAGCCTCATTTATTCGCCGGGAGTGGCTGAACCGTGCAAAGAAATTTACGTCAACCAAGACGAAATGTACAACTATACAGTGAAGGGCAATTTTGTCGCCGTCGTCTCGAATGGCACGGCGGTGCTTGGGCTTGGCAACATTGGCGCGCGGGCGGCGCTTCCGGTCATGGAAGGGAAAGCCGCCTTGTTCAAAGCGTTCGCCGGGATCGATGCCGTGCCGCTTTGCCTCGATACCGAAGATCCGGAACAAATCATTCAAACGGTCAAGTTGCTGGAACCGGCGTTTGGCGGCATCAATTTGGAAGATATCGCCGCCCCTGCCTGCTTTGTCATTGAAGAGCGTCTCCGCCAAGAGATGGCGATTCCGGTGTTTCATGATGATCAGCATGGCACGGCGATTGTCGTGGCCGCTGGGCTGACGAACGCCTTAAAAGTGGTCGGCAAACAGCTTGCCGATTGCCGGGTCGTCATCAACGGCGCTGGCGCCGCCGGGGTGGCGATCGCCAAATTGCTGCTGTCGATCGGAGTCGGCGAACTGATCGTTTGCGACACAAAAGGAGCGATTTATGAAGGGCGCTCGCATGGGATGAACGCCATCAAGGAAGAAATTGCCCGGCAAACGAACCGCCGCCGTATCTCCGGGACGCTTGCGGACGTCATTCAAGGCGCGGATGTGTTTATCGGTGTCTCGGTCGCCGGGGCGTTGACGCCGGCGATGGTTCGGACGATGAACCGCGGGGCGGTCGTATTCGCCTTGGCCAATCCGGTGCCTGAGATCATGCCGGATGAGGCAAAAGCCGCCGGCGCCGCCGTGGTCGCGACCGGCCGGTCGGATTTGCCGAACCAAGTGAACAACGTGTTGGCGTTCCCTGGCATTTTCCGCGGCGCGCTCGATGTGCGGGCGACGCAAATTAATGAGGCGATGAAAATTGCCGCTGCCGAAGCCATCGCCGGGCTCATCCAGCCGGAAGAGCTGACGGAAGAGTATGTCATCCCGAACCCGTTTGACCGGCGCGTCGTCGAGGCCGTCGCTTCCGCCGTCGCCCGCGCCGCCATGGAGACCGGGGTGGCTCGAGTCAAGGAAAAAGTTGAGGAACAAAATCGTGTCAGAGAGGGGTAGCCATCGATGAAATTTGCCCGTTTTCTTGCCGATGGCGCGATTCGCGCCGGTGTGGTGAACGGTGAAGTGATCCGCGAAATCGAAGGAAATATGTTCACCGCTTGGGATTATACGGGAAACGTATTTCGCTATGATCGCGTTTCGCTCGTGGCGCCGCTTGCGCCGCGCCATGTGATCGGCATTGGCGCCAACTATGTGGCCTCAAGTGCACAGCTGCTGGTTGAACTTCCAGATATTCCTGTCTTTTTCTTTAAACCATCCTCATCGGTTGTGGGGCCGGAAGCGGAGGTGGTCATTCCGAGCGGGGTTGGTGAAGTGAAATTTGAATCCGAGCTGGCGGTTGTGATCGGCAAAGAGGCAAAGCAGGTGAGCGAAGAAGACGTGTGGTCGTATATTTTTGGCTATACGGTCGCCAACGATGTCACCGCGCCGCAGTTTTTCCACCCGGACGGCCATTGGACGATCGGAAAATCATTCGATACGTTTACACCGCTCGGCCCGGTCATTGAAACAGAGCTCGATCCTCGGGCTGTATCGGTGAAAGCGCGGGTCAATGGCGAAGAAAAGCAGAACAGCTCGACCGAGCTGATGATCATTTCCATCAGCAAAATGATTTCGTATTTGTCTCATGTCATGACGCTGCAACCGGGCGACGTCATTTTGACGGGAAGCCCGGTCGGCGCCGAGCTTGTCGGCCCGGGGACGGTCATTGAGTGCGAGGTGGACGGCATCGGCACGCTCCGCAATACGTTCATCGCCGCCAAAGCGCCGGTCGTTTCCATCCGACGTTCATAACGAACCTGCGGCATCTCTGGGCCAAACAAGGCATCAGGCGCGTCCTGACGGTGAATACGTTCCGTCCGTTAAGGCGGCGCTGCCGCCGCCATGCGCGCCTGCGCCGCTCTCCCGCCTGCAAAAGCCCGGCTGTTCGTGTATAATGGCGAGCGGAGAGAACAAATCGAGGTGAATGAGATGGAAAGAGAAAACACGGTCAAATCTGTCCGCCGGGCGCTGCAAATTATCGAAATCGTCAGCACGAAAAAGGACGGGCTGGGCGTTACGGAAATCGCGAAACAAATGGACATCAACAAAAGTTCGGTGTACCGCATTTTAACGACGCTTGCCCAATACGGCTATATCGAGCAACATCCGGAAACGGAGCGGTATAAGCTCGGCTACAAGTTTTTAGAGCTCAGCTCAAAGCTGCTTGATTCGATCGATTTGCGCCAAGAGGCGAAGCCCTATTTGCGCCAGCTCGAAAAAGAAACGAACGAGGTTATCCACCTCGTCGTCTATGACCAAGGGGAAGTCATTTATATTGAAAAATTGGAAGGAACGGAGACGCTGCGCATGCACTCCAAAGTCGGCAAGCGGGCTCCGATGCATTGCACGGCGGTCGGCAAGGCTATTTTAGCTCATTTGCCGCCAGCGGTGGCTTCGGAGATCATCGACCGGAAAGGACTGCCGAAGCATACCGATTGGACGATCACCGACCGCGAGGCATTTTTCCGCGAGCTTGAGACCGTCCGGCAAAACGGGTATGCGCTTGACTTGGAAGAAAACGAGTACGGCATCCGCTGTGTTGCCGTTCCGATTTTTGATTATACCGGCGGCGTCGTCGCGGCGATCAGCGTTTCCGGCCCGACGATCCGCATGACGGACGACCGCATCACAGCGCTCGCTGTGCGCATGCGCCAGATCGGCAAAGAACTGTCGGCAAGGCTCGGCTATCGTGGAGCCCATTCCGTCCAGCTGTAGCGGCTGGACGTTTTTTTGTGCGAAGAAGAATGACCCATGTGGACGCCGCCTTGGCGGGGAAGGTGAGAGGAAGGCATCCTTTTTCCAAAACCGTTCAGATACAATCGAAAGTTCTGTCGTTCGGTCGGCTCCGATATATCGGGTGTCTGCCAGTCTTAAACGGGAGAGGACTGCCTCTTGGTGGGCGTTTTTTGTAGTGCAAACAAACGGAATGCATGTAAAATAGAAACGAGGTGATATGCGACGTGAAAAAACAGACGCTTTCGGAATGGATCGAACAGCTTCGCCAAGATCCGAATGTCGTGTATTGGCATGAAATTGAACCGAAAGAAGCGAATTTCGTTCCGTTTCCAGACGAACTCGATCCGCGGTTGCGCGCGGCGCTCAAAGCGCGCGGCATCGCTTCGTTGTATACGCACCAGGCGGCCGCTTACGACGCGATCCAAAGCGGGCGGAACATTGTCGCCGTGACGCCGACCGCTTCAGGGAAAACGCTTTGCTACAATTTGCCGGTGCTTGATGCCATCGCCAAAGAGCCATCGAGCCGCGCCCTGTATATTTTTCCAACGAAGGCGCTCGCTCAAGATCAAAAAAACGAACTAAACGAGATCATCGCCGAGATGGGGGTATCGATTTACAGCCATACATACGACGGCGACACGGCGCCGGCGCTGCGGCAAAAAATCCGTCAAACGGGCCATATTGTCATCACCAACCCAGATATGCTCCATACGGCCATTTTGCCGCACCATACGAAATGGATTTCTCTTTTTGAACAGCTGCGCTACGTCGTCATCGATGAACTGCATACATACCGCGGCGTGTTCGGCAGCCATGTGGCGAACGTCATCCGCCGCTTAAAGCGCATTTGCGCCTTTTACGGAAGCCGACCAACGTTTATTTGCACCTCGGCGACGATCGCCAATCCGAAAGAGTTGGCCGAACGGCTGATCGGCGAACCGGTGGCGCTTATTGACAACAACGGGGCGCCGCGCGGGCGGAAATATTTCGTGTTTTACAATCCGCCGGTTGTCGAGCGGACGATGAACATCCGCCAAAGCGCGACAAAAACGGCCGTTGAGCTCGCAAGACAGCTGCTTGTCAACCGCATTCCGACGATCGTTTTCGCCCGCAGCCGCGTCCGTGTCGAGTTGATTTTAAGCCATTTGCAGGCGGCGGTGAACGAACGAATCGGTGAAACGATGATCCGCGGCTACCGCGGCGGCTACTTGCCGAGCGAGCGGCGCGCCATTGAAAAAGGGCTGCGCAGCGGCGAAATTATTGGGGTCGTCAGCACGAATGCGCTCGAGCTCGGCGTCGATATCGGCCAACTGCAAGCGTGCATCTTAACCGGCTATCCGGGAACGATCGCCAGCACGTGGCAACAGGCCGGGCGCGCCGGCCGGCGCCAGGGCGATTCGCTCGTTGTCATGATCGCAAGCGCAAGCCCCCTCGATCAGTACATCATCACCCATCCAGAATACTTTTTCGCCCGCTCGCCGGAGGCGGCGCGCATCAATCCGGACAATCTGCTCATTTTGGTCGATCATATCAAATGCGCCGCCTATGAGCTTCCGTTCCGGCGCGGCGAGACGTTCGGCGGCGTCGAGGTCGAAGAGGTGCTCGACTTTTTGGCCGAGCAAGGGGTGCTAAACGAACGCGCTGGGCGCTGGCATTGGATGAGCGACGCGTTTCCGGCGCATGATATCAGCTTGCGCTCCGCGGCTCAGGAAAACGTTGTCATCATCGATATTTCCAACACCGCCCGCCATCGCGTCATCGGTGAAATGGACCGCTTCAGCGCCATGACGTTGCTCCATGATGAAGCGATTTATTTGCACGAAGGAACACAATACCAAGTCGAAAAGCTCGACTGGGAGGAGAAAAAGGCGTACGTCCGCCAAGTCGATGTCGAATATTTCACTGATGCCAATCTGGCGGTGCAGCTTGAGGTGCTGTCGGAAGACCGGAGCGAAACGCGCGGACAAATGGCGGTGCGTTACGGCGATGTATCGGTCCGGGCGATGGCGACGATTTTTAAAAAGCTGAAGCTGTCGACGTTTGAAAACATCGGATCGGGGCCGATCCGCCTTCCGGAGGAAACGCTTCATACGTCGGCGGCGTGGATCGAGTGGGGGGCGGTGCCGTCGCGGTTTTCCCCGGCGCTGTTTGAACAACTCCTGGTCGGCATCGCCAATGTGCTTGGTCATCTCGTGCCGGTGTTTGTCATGTGCGACCGCTCCGATCTTCACGTCGTGCCGCAGCTTAAGGCGCCGCATTCCGGACGGCCAACGATTTTCCTTTATGATCGCTATCCGGGTGGAGTCGGCCTGTCGGAGGCGGTATTTGAACGGTATGAAGAGATCATGGAACATGTGAAAGAATGGGTCGAACGCTGCCCGTGTGCGGACGGCTGTCCATCGTGCATCGGCATTTCAAGCGCTGACGGACCGTCGTTGAAGCGCGAACTTGTCCAGTTTTTGGACGAACAACTTGCCGTTTGGGCCGGTCCGTCTGTTTAAGCGTCGTCATGCGCGTTTTTGCCGAGTGTGGGAGAATCAACCATAGAAGCAAGCCGACGTCAAGCAAGGAGGGGGTGAACGGATGAAGCCGAAGTTGGCGCAATGGAAAGAATTGCTTGCCGCCCGGCATAAAAAGGAGAACGATGAAGAAAAAGAAGAAGAGAAACCGGACGGACGGCCTGTGACGGACGTGCCGTATGCCGACGTTTGGCGGGAGTACGGCGCCAAGCCGTATTGGTTTGCCGGCGATTACTGCCTCATTCGGGAAACGATGTATCCGCTTGACTATCAGCACGGCCGCTATCGGCTCGGAGCGCTGTATGAGGTGCACGAAAGATGGCAGGAAGCGCCGTTTTCCCATCCGCTCTCCTGCCGCGGCTTTGCCGTTAGCGACTTATTCTTTTTTGACACGGAGACGATGGGACTTTCAAGCGGGGTGGGAAACATCATGTTCTTGCTTGGCCACGCCCGCATTCTTGGCGATTTCGTCACCATCCGCCAGCACCTTCTGCCATACCCAGGGGCGGAAGTGGCGCTCTATCAAAGTTTTTTGTCTGACGTCGATTATACGACACTTGTTACATATAATGGAAAAGCGTTCGACTGGCCGCGCCTGAAAACGCGCCATGCGCTTGTCCGCGACATGGTGCCAAAATTGCCAGCGTTCGGCCATTTTGATTTGTATCACGCCGCCCGCCGCTTATGGAAAGACAAATTGGATTCGCTGCGCCTTTCGGAAGTGGAGCGGCACATTCTCCATGTCGAGCGGGGCGATGATGTGCCGGGCTTTTTGGCGCCGATGATGTACAAGGAGTTTTTGCAAACGCCCCATCCAGACCGGCTCATGCCAGTATTGCGCCATAACGAGCGCGACGTGTTGTCGCTCATTGCTCTCTACATTCACTTATCCGTTCAGCTGCTTGAAGCGGACCGGCTCGCTGACCCGCAGGAGCAGTTGGCCGCCGCCCGTTGGTTCGAAGCGGTCGGGGAAACGGCGGCTGCAAGAGGGGTGTACGAGGAGGCGAGCGGCAAAGGGGCGAAGGAAGCGCAGGCGGCGAAATGGCAGCTTTCGCTTTTATACCGAAAAGAAAAACGATATGAAGAGGCTGCTCTCCTTTGGCGCGACTTGTTTATCCACGGAAATGGCTATTGGAAGGCGAAGGCCGGGCTTGAACTGGCGAAGGTGTATGAACATTATTTCCGGGATGCGGCCGAAGCGCACCGTTATGCCGTTATGGCATATGAAGCGTGGCGGTCGCTCGCTAGGATGAGCCGACAACATAGCGAGAAAGAAGAAGCGGAATGGCGCAGGCGGCTCGCGCGGCTTGAACGCAAGAAAAACGGGTGAGAACTCGTCCATTTCCCTGGCAAGCGCAAAATATGACAGAAAACAAAAATGTTTCGTCTTTTTGTTGTGAATCTTGTAGAAAAAAGAAAAAACGTGTACAATGGCATCGGAATGAACGAAAACGATGGCAGGGAGAAGAAGACGATGCGGAGCATGTACAAAAAAATTTTGTATCTTTTTTTTATTGTCGTCGGTTTGACGTTTGTCGTGTTCAATTATATCTATTAATGAACGTCAGAGCGGCCGGCGCCGCATAACGGATTCAAAAAGACGAATGACTATGCCAAAACGTCCGAAGCACCGGGGGCGAGAGAGCCGGTAGATTGTTGGCGCGAATGGCTGCTCAAAATGGGTGTTTATACTAGTACGAGTCCACTCCGTTCATCATAGGCTAGTATTGTCAAGCAACAGCCTAAATTGATGAAAGGAGAGGAATATTATGCATTGCCTGCCGAATGTAACGGCGCCGATCGTTCATCCGCCTCGTTGCAACGTTCAGCATCATTTCGAAGCAACGATTGTGCCGCATATCCATCCATCGCATACGACACATGTTTATCATCACCTGTATGAACATCAACATTATTTCCCGCATACGGAATCGGCGGTGGCTCAGGCTGCCAATCGCCATCTGTACTGTCCGGGTCCGGGACCAATGCCAGGATTTGGTCCGTTTCCGCCGTTTCCGCTGCGATAGTAAGGGCCAAAAACAGAAGCCGCTTTGTCGGCTTCTGTTTTTTTACGGATGGAAAACGCCGGCAGCCGGCGGCGTTTGGGCGGGAGGACGGCGTTTCGGCGCCGCCGGGAAGTCTGCGTGGGCGCCATGCGGCTTCCCGATCGATGCGGCAAGCCAACCGTCAATTGACAACCGGCTGAATTTCTGAAAAAATAAAGAGAAGATGATCGTTGAATGCGGATTGAGGTGAAAAGCCATGTCAGCCCATCAAGTGAAACTGACGCCGAAAGACATTTTAGAAAAGGAATTTAAGGTAAGCATACGGGGGTACAACCAAGACGAAGTGGATCAATTTTTGGATCTCATTATTAAAGATTATGAAGCATTTCAGCAAGAAATTGACGAGCTGCGCCAGGAAAACGCCCGGCTGAAGCGGCAAGTCGAGGAGCTTCAAAAACGGCCGGCGATGTCGGCGGGAACGACGAACTACGACATTTTGCAGCGCCTTTCCAACTTAGAAAAGCATGTGTTTGGCCGGAAACTGTATGAATAACCAGCCGGCAGGGCGAAGTTGATGCAGGTGATTTCTAATTTTTTTTTCTTGATTCTCACACCAAGATCAGCTATACTGTAAGATGCTCGCAGCGTTAATCATGTTCGGGTAATCGCTGCGGCCGGTTTCGGCCGTAGAGGAAAGTCCATGCTCGCACGGTGCTGAGATGCCCGTAGTGTTCGTGCCTAGCGAATCCATAAGCTAGGGCAGTCTGGCTTCGGCTGGGCTGACGGCGGGGAAAGAACCTACGTCCGCATGCGGATATGGTTCGATTACCCTGAAAGTGCCACAGTGACGCAGCTCTAAGGGAAACCTTAGAGGTGGAACGCGGTAAACCCCACGAGCGAGAAACCCAAATGATGGTAGGGGCACCTTCCTGAAGGAAATGAACGGAGGGAAGGACAGGCGGCGTACGCTGCCTGTAGATAGATGATTACCGCCGGAGTACGAGGCGAAAGCCGCTTGCAGTACGAAGGTACAGAACATGGCTTACAGAACATGATTAACGCGGTGATTGGAATCGTGGGAAAGCCCTCCTGCATGAAGGAGGGCTTTCTCTTTTGTGTGTTTTCCTTCCATATGACTATAATGGAAGTATAGGCCATGAATGAGGATACATACGCCTATCAGATAGGGGGAACAGGATGACATCGTTTTCGCTGATTGCCACGGCCGCGATGGGGCTCGAATCGGTCGTCGCGGAAGAAGTGCGCCGGCTTGGCTATGAGTGCCAAGTGGAGAACGGCAAAGTGACGTTTGAAGGCGATGCGCTCGCCATTTGCCGGGCCAACCTTTGGCTGCGCGCCGCTGACCGCGTGAAGCTGAAAGTCGGTGAGTTTCGAGCGACGACGTTTGAGGAGTTGTTTGAACAAACGAAGGCGTTGCCGTGGGCCGATTACTTGCCGAAAGATGCCGAGTTTCCGGTGATCGGGAAGTCGGTCAAATCAACGCTGTTCAGCGTTTCCGACTGCCAAGCCATTGTGAAAAAGGCAGTCGTCGAAAGCTTAAAAGCGCGCTATCATTTGTCGTGGTTCCCGGAAACCGGGCCGTTGTATCGGATCGAGGTGGCGCTTCACAAAGATATCGCGACGTTGACGATCGATACAAGCGGCGCCGGGCTGCATAAACGCGGCTACCGTGCTCGCCAAGGGGAGGCGCCGCTAAGAGAGACGCTCGCGGCCGCCTTAGTGTTGCTCACCAATTGGACGCCCGAGCGCCCGTTCGTCGATCCGTTTTGCGGGTCGGGCACGATTGCCATTGAGGCGGCGCTGATCGGCCAAAACATCGCCCCAGGGTTTAACCGGGATTTCGTCTCGGAGCAATGGCCGTGGATCGGGGAATCGGTATGGGAAGAGGCGCGCCAAGAGGCGGAACAGATGGCGCGTTACGACCAACCGCTTGATATTTGCGGGATTGACCTTAACCCACACATGGTCGAGATCGCCAAGATGAATGCAGCCGAAGCGGGGCTTTCCGATCTCATTTCTTTTCGGGAGGGCCGCGCCGAGCAGTTTCGGACCGATGCACAATACGGGGTGATCGTCGGCAACCCGCCATACGGCGAACGGCTTGGCGAACAACGGGAGGTCGAAGCGCTCTATCGCGCCATCGGCCGCGCCTTCGCCGCCTTGGATACGTGGTCGGTGTACATTTTAACCGCCCACCGCGGTTTTGAAACGCATTACGGCCGCCCGGCGACGAAGCGGCGCAAACTGTTTAACGGCTTTATTGAAACGCATTACTACCAGTACTGGGGGCCGCGGCCGCCGCGCGAAGCTCGAAGTTGACTTCTCGGCGGCCATCGATCATAATATTGTTTTGTTACTAGGGATCGGGCGCGCAACAAACTTGTTGCGCGCTTATGCATGATATGCCGGGGGAGTTTATGCCAATTGGAGGGGTGGCGACGATGGGCCATGAGCGTTATCCGTTTGTTGTAGAAAAAAATGAAAACTTTTTTGATAAGTTGAGCCAGTGGATCGGCGATGTTTTTTATGACATTTTGCCGGAAGCCGGCTTTGAGCTGCGCGACGAGCAAATTTATATGGCGTTTCAGCTCGAGCGGGCGTTTCGCGAAAAAAAGGTGATCTTCGCCGAAGCGGGAGTTGGCACAGGGAAAACGATCGTGTATTTGCTGTATGCAGTCTGCTACGCCCGCTATACCGGCAAGCCGGCCATTATCGCCTGCGCCGATGAGACGCTCATTGAGCAGCTCGTCAAAAAGGAAGGCGATATTGCGAAGCTATCCAACGTGCTCGGGCTGGAAATCGACGTCCGGCTGGCGAAATCGCCGGATCAATATTTATGTTTAAATAAACTGGAAGAAGTGACGACGTATGACGATGACGACATCGAGCTGTATGAGCAAATTTACGATGAACTTCCGGCCTTCGTCCATGACAACAAACCGCTGCAGTCGTTCTACCGCTACGGCGACCGAAAAGAATACGCCCATCTGACCGATGAGCAGTGGAAAAAAATCGCCTGGGATCCGTTTCAAGACTGTTTCACGTGCGAAAAGCGGCATCGCTGCGGACAGACGCTTTGGCGCGACTATTACCGGAAGGCGGCGGATTTGATCGTCTGCTCGCACGATTTTTATATGGAACATGTTTGGACGTATGAAGCGCGCAAGCGGGAAGGACAGCTGCCGCTGTTGCCGGAAGCGAGCTGTGTCGTGTTTGACGAAGGGCATTTATTGGAGTTCGCTGCGCAAAAGGCGTTGACATATCGAATGAAAGAGACGACGCTTGAGACGTTGCTGACACGGCTTCTTGAAAACGACATCCGTGAAGAGCTCGCCTATTTAATTGAGGAGACGCTGGAGACGAGCACGCACTTTTTTGATGAGCTGAAAGCGTGCGCGAAAGACGTTCCGGGTTCGAACCGGAAAGAAATTTTGCCGTCGCCGCGTCTTGAACAATGGGCGAAGCGGCTCGGCGGCCAAATGGTCGAAATCGGCAACGAGCTAGTGTTTGAAAGCGAGACGTATACGATCGATCATTACCAGCTGAACATTGTGGATGAGTATTTGGATCAGATTCAGTATTCACTCGATTTGTTTTTGAAAAACGCCGACGCCATTACGTGGCTTGAGTCGTCGCGTCAAGAGGCGACGTTTGTCGTCATGCCGCGCACCGTTCAGGAAGTGTTGCGCGAAAAAGTGTTCAGCAAACGCATGCCGTTTGTCTTTTCATCGGCAACACTATCAAACGGAAAATCATTCCAATATATAGCGCAAAGCTTAGGCATTGATGACTATTTATCGTTCAGCGTGCCGTCGCCGTTTGATTACGACGAACAGATGACGATTTTTATGCCGACGTTCCGCGCGGATGAGACGCTGTTTGCCAAAAAATACGCATATGCGCTTGAAAAATTGCGCGAAACCGGAGGCCGGGCGCTCATCTTGTTCCCGACGCGCGAGGAGCTTCTTCAGTTTAAAGAAGCGGCAGCCGGCGAACCATTTTCGTTTTTGTTTGAAGGCGACCGTGAAATCAGCGATTTGGTCGCCGAGTTTCAGCGTAACGAGGAAACGGTGCTTTGTTCCGAACATTTATGGGAAGGGCTTGACATCCCGGGGCCGTCGCTTTCGAATGTCATTATTTGGTCGCTGCCGTATCCGCCGAATGATCCGGTGTTTCAGGCGAAGCGAAAAGCGTATAGCAACCCGTTTTGGGACGTCGATGTGCCGTATATGCTTCTTCGTCTTCGCCAAGGAGTCGGACGACTCATCCGCACACGCGACGACTGCGGCATCGTTTCCATTTTCGTCACCGACCGGGAAGATGAACGGGTCATTGCGGCGATCAAAGACGTGTTGCCGACAGCGGTGAGGGGAGAATAAGATTCTTCCCTCCTTTTCATTTTGGGCCGAACACAACATTTCACCATTTGCAAGCAGGAAAAAGGCGGTTCATGATGGAAATGATGATATGCCGACGAAATACATAGGGGGACTGAGCGCAATGAAGCAGATCGAAAAGCAGTTTTTGCAATATGTCAAAAAAATGACGGGCTACCGCGAAGCGATTGGCCTCATGTATTGGGATTTGCGGACTGGCGCCCCGAAAAAAGGGGTCGAGCAGCGATCAGAAGTGATCGGCATGCTGTCAGAAGAAGTGTTTCGCATGTCGACATCCGAGGAGATGGCAGCATTTATCGCCAAGCTGTCGCCCAAAGCCGTCTACGAGCAGCTGGATGACGTGACAAAGAAAACGCTTGATGAATGCAAAAAAGAATACGAGCGCAATAAAAAAATTCCAGCGGATGAATACAAAGAGTTTGTCGTGCTTTGTTCCAAAGCGGAAAGCGTTTGGGAAGAAGCGAAAGCGGCTGCTGATTTCGCCCGGTTTCGCCCGTATTTGGAGCAAATCATCGAGTTTCAGCGCCGCTTTATCAGTTATTGGGGGTATGAAGGACACCCGTACAATACGCTGCTCGATCAATACGAGCCGGGCATGACCGTCGATTTGCTTGACGAACTGTTCAGCCGCCTGCGCGAACGCATCGTCCCGCTTGTGCACGCCATTTCCGCCGCGTCCGACAAGCCGGACACGTCCTTTTTGTTCGCGCCGTTTCCGAAAGAAAAGCAGCGCGCTTTTTTGCTTGAGTTGCTTAAAGAGCTCGGCTATGATTTTGGCAAGGGGCGGCTTGATGAGACGGTCCATCCATTTGCGATCGGGCTCAACCCAAACGATGTGCGCATTACGACGCGCTACGACGAGCGCGACTTCCGCACCGCGGTGTTTGGCACGATCCATGAATGCGGCCATGCGCTGTATGAACAGCACATTTCCGAGGCGCTTGTCGGCACTCCGCTTGCGAGCGGGGCGTCGATGGGCATTCATGAATCGCAGTCGCTCTTTTTTGAAAATATGATCGGACGCCACTACGCGTTTTGGAAGCGGCATTATCCGCGCCTGCAGCAATACGCGCCCACGCAGTTCGCCGACGTTTCGCTTGATGCGTTTTACCGGGCGATCAATGAAGCGAAGCCGTCGCTCATTCGTATTGAAGCGGACGAACTGACGTATCCGCTCCATATTATCATCCGCTATGAAATCGAAAAGCAGCTGTTTGCTGGGGAGCTGGAAGCGATCGACTTGCCGGATGTATGGAATGAGAAATATGAACAATACCTTGGCATCCGCCCGCACAACGATGCGGTCGGCGTGTTGCAGGACGTCCATTGGTCCGGCGGCAGCTTCGGCTATTTCCCATCGTATGCGCTCGGCTATATGTATGCGGCGCAATTCAAGCAAGCGATGGAAAAAGAGTTGGATGTAGCTGGGCTGCTTGAAGAGGGGAACATCGCACCGATCCGTGAATGGCTGACCGTTCATATCCACCAGTTTGGAAAAATGAAAAAGCCGCTCGAACTTGTGCTCGATGCGACCGGCGAAACGCTGAAAGCCGATTATCTTATTCAATATTTAGAAGAAAAATATAAGGCGCTTTATCGATTATAGAACAGGCGCGTCAGTGCAAACATCGTTCTTACGCTGTTCGTTTAGTTTTTCTGTCGACAAAGTCCTATTGTGTCTCGGTTTTATGCACATAAAGAGGAAGGTGTCCCGATCGCTTAGGGACACCTTCTTGTTTCACCATAATTTGTATCCTTTCGACCCCGGAGGAGCGTTTTGAATGATGTCGATGATCGGCACCGTATAGGCGATCAAAATGAGCGCAACGACGAGGCCGATCCAAAGCTTCCAGTTTTCAAGCGCCAGCGCAGCCCGTTCATACGGAGCAGCTGCCTCCGCGACCGGAAATTCCGTTTCGCCTTTCGGGGCGAAAAAGGCCAAGTTGATCACGATGACGAGAATCAAAATAATGCCGATGAACAAAATGGTGCCGCCGACCGCTTGCGCGATTTGGTACGGAATCCATTCAAGCGCTTGCGGCGAATTGCCGTACGTGGAGAACGCCGAGCGTCGCGGTGCGCCGAGCAAACCGGCGAAATGCATCGAGCCGGACATGAACGTCATCCCAACCGCCCAAACGATCGTTTGAATGATGGCGAGCCGGTTCATCGCTTTCGTCATCACCCGACCGGTCAAATGCGGAATGAGCCAGTATGACGCACCAAAAAATGTTAGGACGACAGTCGTTGCCACCGTTAAATGGAAGTGGCCGGTCACCCAAATCGTATTATGGACGACTTGGTTGAGTTGGTGCGAGGCGTTAATAATCCCGCCGGTGCCGGCCGGAATGAAAAACAGCATTCCGACAAACGGAGCGAAAAAGCGGGCGTCGCTCCACGGGAGTTTCCGCAGCCAGCCGAACAAGCCGGTCGCTCCCTGCGAGCGGCCGTACGATTCAAACGTCGCAAACATGGCGAACGCGGTCATGAGCGACGGAATGATGACCATGAACGTCAAGACGACTTGCACGTATTTCCAAAACGGCGAAATCCCCGGCTCAAGCAATTGGTGATGGAAGCCGACCGGAATCGAAAACAGCAAAAACAAGATAAACGCCAGCCGCGCGAGTGAATCGGAGAACATTTTGCCGCCGATCACTTTCGGAATGACGGCGTACCAAACCATATACGCCGGCAATAGCCAGAAGTAGACGAGCGGATGCCCGAAATACCAAAACAGCGTCCGGCTCAAGAGCACGTTCACCCGATCCGTGAGCCCAAGCGACCACGGAATAAGCTGGAAGACGACGGTGGCGGCGACGCCAAGCGTGCAGACGAGCCATAGCACCATATTCGTCACTGACATGAACGCCAACAGCGGGCTCACTTGACCGCGGTGCGTTTTCCGCCAGCGGGCATAATGAGCGAACATCGCAAAGCCGCTCACCCAGCTGCCGACGACGACAAGCGCCAAGCCGATGTAAAAGCCGGCGTGCGCTTGCAGCGGCGCGTAAAACGTATATAAGACAGACGCCTTGCCGGTTAAGATGAAAAACGCACTCATGGCTGTTCCGATTGTCATCAGCCAAAAACCGACCCAACCGGTCCGGCGCGAACCGTCTGAGAGCGCCCCGGTTGTGCGGCTGACCGCGGCGAACTGAAAGCCGATAATGAAAAACGTCGTCAGCACGAGTCCAAGCAAGACGCCGTGCGTCGTCAAAATCGTGTAATAGCTGATCCCAGCCGGGAGCTCAAACTTGCCTGAACGGACTAATGTTTGCAATAGGCCGGCGAACCCCCCGAGCGCGAGGGCGGTAAAGGCGACGAACAAATGGGCAAGCGCCAGTTTCGCATCGCGGCGATCGACTTTTTCCAACGGTTGTGCCATGTTACTCCACCACCTTTATGCGCGCCGTCATCATATGGTGGCCGGCGCCGCAATATTCGTTGCAAAGAATCGTATATTCGCCCGGCTTGTCAAACGTGGTTGTTAAGCTGTTCACATAACCGGGTTCGACCATCATGTTCACGTTCGTTCCCGGGATTTCAAATCCGTGGATGACGTCTTTCGAAGTGACGTTGATCGTCACTTTCGCTCCTTTTGGAATTTCGATCGCATTCGGTGTAAAAGAAAACGCGGCGACGACGATGTTCAACTCGTATTCCTTGTCTCCTTTTTTGACGAGCCCCGGATGATCAAACGGCGGGGTCGAATCGACTTTTTCTGGATCGATCGTTGTCAGGCAGCTCGGCGGCTGCTGTCCGGCGGCGAATGCACTTACGCCGACGACCGTCAAAAAGACGATCAAACAGCCGATGCCAAACGCAAGCCAAATTTTTTCATACTTATGGATGTGCATACCGATTCCCTCCCTTGCCGCTTACAGGCGGTGCAAAAATAAAAAGTAGACGCTGACCCAAGAAAAAATGATGAAAAAGCCGAGCAGAAACACAGAGGCCAGCGTGCCTTTGAGCGCCGGCTCTTTTTCCTTTTTCGTTTGCCGGGCCGCTTCAGCTGCTTTTGCCATGTTTGATCCCCCCTTACTTTGTTGGATTCATCCCCCATAACAGCAATTCGGCAGGTGCGCCAAACGGCCAATTTCCCTGCTTTGACACTATCATAACTGTACAAAACTGGGGCAACAGTGACTTTTCTCACAAAAACGATGCTGGAAGTGTGAACAAATGGTGACGTTTGTGAAAAAATGATGAAGACGTCATTTTCTCTCACGGCAGCAGAGCCCGTCAATGTCCTTTTCGCTGGCATGTAAAACGCCGGCGATTGAACAGGCAATGCGATGCAACAAAGGAGATTAAGCCTATCGATCGTTGATGATTTTTTAGCCAACGGCCAAGCGGCGCTCGGAATGGTGGAGATCATCGAGCAGGCGGGGGCTGATATGGTCGGCATCGGCATTGTCATTGAAAAAGCGTTTCAAGACGGCGGCCGGCTGCTTCGTTCGCGCGGCTTCCGCGTTGTGTCGCTCGCCCGCATCGCATCGCTTGATGGTGGCGCCATTCAATTTGCTGACGAGGTGATGAGTCGATGAAGATGAAATGGTGGCAAGTCGGATCGCTCGGCATCCAACATGTATTGGCCATGTACGCCGGGGCGATCGTCGTTCCGCTCATCGTCGGCGGGGCGCTGCATTTAACGAGCGAGCAGCTGACGTATTTAGTGGCCATTGACTTATTGACGTGCGGCATTGCGACGTTTTTGCAAGCGTGGAAAAACAAGTGGTTTGGCATCGGCTTGCCGGTTATGCTTGGTTGCACGTTTACGGCGGTCGGGCCGATGATCGCTATTGGCGGACAGTACGGGATGCCGGCGGTGTATGGGGCGATCCTCTGCGCCGGAGCGGTTGTGGTGCTCATCAGTCCGTATTTCGGCAAGTTGCGGGCGTTGTTTCCGCCAGTTGTCACCGGTTCGGTCGTGACAGTGATCGGATTGACGCTCATTCCGGCGGCGGTCTTAGGCGGAGCGATGATCGCCATGTTTGGCACGGTTGTCGCCTACGGTGTGAAAATGTTAAGCCAAGTCGATTTGACTTCGCAAGAAAACTTGTTGATCATCGCCTGCTCGGTCGGCGTGGGGCTTGGGGTGACGGTGGTGCCGAACTTGTTTGCCGAGCTGCCGGCCGGCTTGCGCATTTTAACCGACAGCGGCATCGTTGTCGGCAGCATGACCGCCATCATCTTAAACGCCGTCTTCCATTTCGGTAAGGCAAGAAAATCGGCTGCACTGCCGCTGCAGGAACAAAAAATCTCATAATTCTGGTCATGGACTTGGTAGTCATCTTCATTTTCCGGGTGTCGCTCGGGAAATGGGGATGACTTTTTCTTGTTTGCGCCTCGATTGACGGGAAGAATGCTAGAAGATGGTGAAAGGCTGATGGTATAATGGAGAGGAAAAAGGAGGTGAAACAATGGACGAATGGGTGGAGCGCCTTTTCGATGAATTGCGGCAAATGCGGACTCAGATGGCGACCAAAGAGGATGTTGCGCGGTTAAACGGGCGCATCGAGCGACTTGAACAGACCGTGACGGCGACGAGAGAGGATGTCGTACGGGCGAATGAGCGCATCGGGCAGCTTGAACAGACCGTGACGGCGACGAGAGAGGATGTCGCACGGACGAATGAGCGCATCGGGCAGCTTGAACAGACCGTGACGGCGACGAGAGAGGATGTCGTACGGGCGAATGAGCGCATCGGGCAGCTTGAACAGACCGTGACGGCGACGAGAGAGGATGTCGTACGGGCGAATGAGCGCATCGGGCAGCTTGAACAGACCGTGGCGGCGACGAGAGAAGACGTCGCACGGACGAATGAGCGCATCGAGCAGCTTGAACAGACCGTGACGGCGACGAGAGAGGATGTCGTACGGGCGAATGAGCGCATCGGGCAGCTTGAACAGACCGTGGCGGCGACGAGAGAAGACGTCTCACGGGCGAATGAGCGCATCGGGCAGCTTGAACAGACCGTGACGGCGACGAGAGAAGACGTCTCACGGGCGAATGAGCGCATCGGGCAGCTTGAACAGACCGTGATGGCGACGAGAGAGGGCGTCGCGGCGTTGGACGGCCGAATCGGGCACATTGAACGGACGATGGCGACGAAAGAGGACGTTGCCGAATTGCCGTTTATTCGGCAAGCTGTCGTGGAAACGTTAGAAACGCTCAATGAAATTTCGGCGATGAAACAAACCCTCACAGAAATGCAACAAAAAGTCAATGAAGCCATTGCCGGACAAGCCCGGCAAGAGCTCGTGCTTCAATCCCTCGCTTTGCACTTGCTCGAGCATGAAAGCGAAATCCGCGCGCTAAAAGCTAGGTAAACGACAAACATCTCTATGTACATCCTCGCTCATGACCATTTTCCTTCAAAAACAGGCCGGCTTTGTCCGCGCCTGTTTTTTGATTGCCGCATGCTGTTTTTTGGGCGCAAAAAAACAAGGGACCGATCAGCTGTTCCCGAAAAAAATTGGTGCACAAACACACTTTCCTCTGCATACCGATTGGCTTGTTGCGCACCCTAATAGAAAAAGAGGAACAGACCGAGGTGTTTGTATGCCGGTTCTTTTATCTGTCGGCACAGCAAGGATGCCGTATACGGCCGCCCAAGACGAGGTGAAGCAGCATGTCGCCGGGCTGTTCGCCGGGCGAATGGCGCGCGCTGAGCGGCTGCTGCAGGCGTTTGACAACAGCGGCATCCATACGCGCACTTTTGTCCAGCCGCTTGCTTGGTACAGCGTGCCGCACGGCTTTGGAGAAAAAAACGGGGTGTATATCGACCGCGCCGTTCGCTACAGCGGTGAGGCGGTCAACGACTGTTTGTGCAAGGCTTCGTCCAGCCATGTTTTGCATGAGGAGATCGATGCGCTGTTTTACATCTCAACGACGGGACTGTCGACACCGAGCATCGAGGCGCGGCTGATGAACGTATTGCCGTTCTCCCCTCATGCTGTGCGTGTGCCGATTTGGGGGCTCGGTTGTGCGGGAGGGGCGGCAGGGCTCGCCCGGGCAGCCGACTATTGCCGCGCGTTTCCGAATGCCAAGGCGCTTGTGATCGCCGTTGAGTTTTGCAGTTTGACGTTTCAACTCAATGATTGGTCCAAAAGCAATGTGATCGGTACGTCGCTTTTTTCCGACGGCGTGGCGTGCGTGCTTGTGGCCGGCGACGGAGCGGCGTCGGCAAACGGCGCGCCGCGTGTCATCGCCGCCCGCTCGGTGCTCATGCCCGGCTCGGAAGACGTGATGGGCTGGGATGTCTGTGACGAAGGGCTGTTTGTCGTCTTTTCAAAAGATATTCCAATGATTGTCCGCACATGGCTGCGCCCGCAAGTCGAGTCGTTTTTGCAGGAACATGGGTTAGGGCTTGGGGATCTTCATTATTTCATCGCCCACCCGGGCGGGAGGAAAGTCATTGAAGCGTACGAGGAGGCGTTCGGATTCGGTCCGGAACAGACAAAAGCCGCTAGAGACGTGCTCGCCCGCTACGGCAACATGTCGTCGGCCACCGTGTATTTTGTGCTCGAGCAGATGATGCGGCAGCCGCTTTCGCCCGGGCACGGCCTGCTTATCGCTCTCGGCCCGGGCTTTAGTGCGGAAATGGTGCTGCTTCAATGGGAGGGATGATCGTGCGGTTTCTGTTCGTGTTTTTGGCGGTTTCCGGCATGCGCGTCATTGAGCTTCGGCTTGCAAAACGGAACGAACAGTATGTGAAAGCGCTCGGGGCGCGGGAGTTCGGCGCCTGCCATTACCCGTTGATCGTATTGATGCATGTCGGTTTCTTTTTGTCATTGGCTGTTGAGGCGCTTCGAAAAGGCGCGCGTCCGTCGCGCCGCTGGCCGCTTTTGTTTCCGTTCTTTCTTGCCGTCGAGGGGTTGCGCGTATGGACGATTTTGTCGCTCGGCCGTTTTTGGAATACGAAAATTTTGATCGTGCCAAACGGCCAAGTAGTGAAAAAAGGGCCGTACCGATGGCTTCGCCACCCGAACTATGTGGTCGTCGCCTTAGAGATCGCGCTGTTGCCGCTTTTGTTTCAAGCACCGATCACCGCGCTTGTCTTTTCGCTTTTGAACGCATTTTTGCTGTCGATTCGCATCGCGGTTGAGGAAAGGGCGCTGGCCGCGCTCACCGACTATCGGGAGGTGTTTCGGGCGCGGCCGCGGTTTTTGCCCCGGTTAAGTGGGGGCTGCCATCCGCAAGATGCGGCAAGCTGAAAGCAGCGGACAAATGAAAAACAGCCCTTGAGCCGTCTATGATGACATCTGTTCGCAGTTCGCCTGCGGGCGGCGCCGGGGCGTTGCCTCTTTCTCTATGTCATCCTGTCGGGTTACGGCGGGATTTTTCATTTTTTCTATTGGGAAACGGGGCGAAATGCAGTAAAATGAATGTAAATGACATTGACGGAAACAAAGGGGTTTTGGTCATGGGGAATATTGCGATTGAGCGGCCGTCATTGCGGTTGTGGCTTTCGAAAATGATCGACATGCACGATCAGCTTCAGTCCGCAGATGACCAGGAGCATGCGGACAAAGTGAAGCAGCTCATCGAAAAAGCGGCATCCGGCGAGCTGATTGTCGCGTTTTGCGGCCATTTTTCCGCCGGCAAATCGAGTTTGATCAACGCGTTGCTCGGCGAGCCGCTTTTGCCGTCCAGCCCGATTCCGACGAGCGCCAATCTCGTCAAAGTGAAAGCCGGCCCGGACTATGTGCGCGTCTTTTTCCACCGCGATGAGCCGGTCGAGTATGAACCGCCGTACGACCCGGACTTGATTCGCGCCCAATGCCGGGACGGGGAGACGATCGAATGGATTGAAATCAGCCGAACGACGGACGCCATCCCGCCGGGGGTCGCTATCCTAGATACGCCGGGCATCGATTCGACCGATGACGCCCACCGGCTGGCGACGGAGTCAGCGCTTCATTTGGCGGATGTCGTCTTTTACGTCATGGATTATAACCATGTGCAAGCGGAATTAAACTTCCAATTTACGAAGCAATTAACAGATGAAGGAAAAACCGTTTATTTGATCATCAACCAAATCGATAAACATCGCGACGATGAGTTGCCGTTCGCTGAATTTCGCGCCTCGGCCGCCGAGGCGTTCCGGCGTTGGGGGGTTGAGGCGGCCCGTTTGTTTTTCTTGTCGCTGAAAGCTCCGTCACATCCACACAACGAATGGCATGAGCTTGTCACTTGTTTGCGCCGGTTGTTTGCCGACAAGGAGGAATGGCTCGTCCGCGGCGCCGAGTCGGCGTTAAAACGGATCGCCGCCGGCCATCTTGAGCATCTCCGCGCACGGCACGAGCCGCTTGAGCAAGAGATTGAGGCGCGCCTTGAGGCGCTTGGCGGCGCCGATGACGAGGCGGCAGCCATCGCGGAGCTCGATCGCCTTGAGGCGGAGCTTGCCGATTGGCAAACAGCGCCGGCGCGGGCAGAGGGGGCGTTCCGTTCGGAGCTTGAGCGCGTGCTGCAAAACGCGTACTTGATGCCGTTTGAGACGAGGGAGCGGGCTGAGGCGTACTTGCAGGCGATGCAGCCGAATTTCAAAGTGGGCCTGTTGTTCGCGAAGACAAAAACGGAGCAAGAGCGCAAGCGGCGGCTTGAGGCGTTTTATGAAAGCGTCAAAGCGCAAGCAGCGGCGCAAATCGAATGGCACGTCCGCCAGCTCCTTGTTCAGTTTGGAAAGGAATGGCATGCTGATGACGCTTGGCTCAGCGAGTGCCAGCAATGGACGGCGGAGTGGGATGAGACGATGCTTGCCGGCCTCGTCAAACAAGGGGCGGAATCAAGCGGCGCCGCGCTATTAAATTATACGGATGAGGTGGCGGCGGCGCTGAAAAAACGCTACCGCGACTCGGCGCTCGCCTTGTTTGCCGAACTGAAGGAACAAATCGCCAAACGGGCGGCCGCCCAAACGGAAACATTGAGCGGACAGCTTTCGGCGGCGCGCGAAAAAGCGGAGCTAATCGCCCGCCTCGCCCGCCTCAGAGCCGAGCGGGACGAGCGCCGGCGTGCGTTCGAGCAGCTGATCGCTGCTCCAAACGAGTCTGCATCGCTTGATGAAAACCGTCTCGCCGTGTTGACGGCGCCGCCAGTCTTCCGGAAAGCGCGTCATGCCGAGGAGGCAAAACCGCAAGCCGCATCCAAGCCAGTGGCAACGAGCCGTCTTTCCGCCAAAGAGCAAGCGCTCGGTCAGGAAGCGGCCGGCCTCGGAGTGAGCGAAAGAGCGGGCGAAGCTCGGACGCCTTCAAGCGGCGGAAAACAGCGGAGCGAAGAGGCGGCCGAGCGGCTTGAGGAAGCGGCGGCTTGGCTTGAACGGTCCGAAATGCTTGGCCGCTTCGCTGGACCGTTGCGCGACAAGGCGCGTCGGCTTCGCGAGCGATCGTTTACCGTCGCCTTGTTTGGCGCCTTCAGCGCCGGCAAATCGTCGCTGGCGAACGCCTTGCTCGGCGCCCCGCTTCTGCCATCGTCGCCCAACCCGACCACCGCCGCCATCAGCAAAATCGCGCCGCCCGATCAAGAGCACCCGCACGGTACGGCGGTCGTGAAAGTGAAAAGCGAACCGCAAATTTGGGCGGATGTGCAATCGTCGCTTCGGCAGTGCGGCCATGAGGCAAATGCATGGGATGAAGCGCTTCGCCTTTGTGCCCTCCTTGCCGAGTCCGGGGCCGAACATCCGGCGCAAAAGCCGCATGTGGCCTTTTTGGCAGCTGCCGCGGCCGGCTATGAGCGGATGACCGGCCGATTCGGGGAGGTCGTCTCCATCGGTTGGGAAGAGCTCGAGACGTATGTCGCTGACGAAGCGGTGTCATGTTTCTTAGATGAGGTCGTGCTGTACGCCGACTGTCCGCTCACCCGCCAGGGGGTGACGCTTGTCGATACCCCGGGGGTGGACTCGCTGAACGCCCGCCATACGGGAGTGGCGTTTCATTACATGAAGCATGCTGATGCGTTGTTGTTTGTGACGTATTACAACCATGCGTTCTCAAAAGCAGACCGCGAGTTTTTGCTTCAGCTTGGGCGCGTGAAAGACACGTTTGCGCTTGATAAAATGTTTTTCATCATCAATGCGGCCGATTTGGCCCAGTCGAAAGAGGAGCTTGAGGCCGTCGTTTCCTATATGAACGGCGAGCTCGCCCGCTTCGGCATCCGCTTCCCGCGCCTTTATGCGCTCTCAAGCCGCTTGGCGCTGGCGGAAAAAACGGGGGTCGAGCCCGGGTCGCGCGGCGTCTTGGCGGACTCCGGCTTGTCTGCCTTTGAAACCGACTTCTTCCGCTTCTTAACGGAAGAGCTGACGGAAGTCGCCGTCGAGAGTGCGTATGCCGAGCTTGAGCGGGCGCGGCGGACGGCGGAGGAATTCGCGCGCGCCGCCGGGCAAAGCGAAGCGGAAAAAGCGGCGAAACGGCAGGCGCTTGAGGCGGTGAAAACGAAGATGCACGCCGTGCTTGCTGGCATTGATGATGCCTACGGCCGGCAGGCGCTCCGCCAGGAAGTCGACGAATTGCTCTATTACGTGAAGCAGCGCGTCTTTTTCCGCCTCAATGATATGTTTAAGGAGGCGTTCAACCCGGCGGTGCTCCGCGACGACCAAGGTTCGGCGCGTCGGGCGCTTGAGCGTTGCCTCGACGAGCTGCTCGCATCGGTTGGCTTTGATTTGGCCCAAGAGTTGCGGGCGACGAGCTTGCGCGTTGAGTCGTTTTTGCACAGGCAGCTGGCCGAGCAGTTCTCGCGCCTGTTCCATGAGCTTCTCCGCTTAGATGACGCGCTTGCGTTCACGCCGCCCGAGCCGTTTGCTTTTTCGGCGCCGGAGTTTGCCAACGCCCTTGGGGATGTGGACCGGGCACGGTTTACCAAGGCGCTTTCGCTGTACAAAAACGCCAAATCGTTTTTTGAGCGCGACGAGAAGCGGCGGATGAAAGAGGAAATTGAGGCAGCGCTTGTCGAGCCGATCGACGGCTATTTGGCTGAGCAAAAAGAGCGGCTTGTGGCGACGTACGCAGAACAATACAGGGCTGCCGTCGCCGCACTTTCGGCCGCCCTTGCGGAACAAGTCGACAGCTATATGGAGGGTTTGCTTGCCGCGCTCGCCGAAACAGCGGACCATGAGGCGCTCGCCCGCATCGAAGCGGCGCTTCGCGGCCTTCTTTCCGGCCATGGCGGGGAGGAGCGGCGATGAACCGGTTTCACGCTTGCGCCACATGCATCCACTACCGTATAGAAAAGCGAGCCGACGGGTTGTACACGTATTGCCGCCGGCTCGGCTATGCGACGAAACCGAACTATCGGTTCAGCTGCTGGACGCCGAAACCAAACGTCCGGCGTTTGATGGAAAAAGAAGCAGGAAAGGACGAGGACCATTGAGCGAAGTGCATCACGCGATCACTGCCCATGTGCAAAAACAGCATGCCATCTTGAAGCAATTTGCTATGCTCGACGCCGAGCGCGAGCGGCTCATCGACGAAGCGGTCGAGCGGTGCCGCCGCGGCGAGCCGTTTACGGTTGATGGGATCAATGAAGTGACGAAGCGGATGAACGAGCTGGCCAAAGGCGGCCTCGTGCCGGCGCGCCGGTACGTGACGCCGGAGATGGTGCGTGAGTACGTGCGCCGCCTTGAAGGGAAAGAGCGATCGTGACGATGGCGTCAGTGCTGGCTGAGCGTGTCGGCGGCGCCGCCGGCGTCCTGTTGATGATTGACTGCTTTCCGTTCTGATCAAGAAGCGGCGTTTGGCGTCAGTAAAAACAAAGAGGGGGGAGAAAATATGGCGTCGCTTGTTTCCCATGAATGGCTCCTTCGCCATTTGCACGACGAAAACACGCGCATTCTTGATTGTCGGTTTTGGCTTGGCGATCCTGCGAAAGGAGCGGCCGTTTACCAGGAGGATCATATTCCTGGTGCAGTGTATATTGACTTGGAACGCGACTTGTCGGGCCCGGTCGGAGAGCACGGCGGCCGCCACCCGCTTCCGTCGGCCGAGCAAGCGGCGGACGTGTTCGGCCGAGCCGGCATCGATGAAACGGTGACCGTTGTCGTTTACGACGACCAAGACGGGGTGATGGCGGCGCGTTGCTGGTGGCTGCTCCGCTATTTCGGCCATGCCCACGCATACGTATTGAACGGCAATTACAGTGAATGGAAGAAGAAAGGGCATCCGGTGACGAACGTCGTCCCTGCTGTAGCGTCCCGCCCGTTTCGGCTGCGCCCGGATCGGTCATGGCTGGCGACGGTCGATGACGTGCGCGCTGCCGTCCGCGATCGTTCGGTCGTGCTCATTGATTCGCGTGAATGGAAGCGGTATGCCGGCCTGGAAGAACCGATCGACCGCCGAGCCGGCCGCATTCCGGGAGCAGTGCACCGGTTTTGGAGAGACGGAATGACGGAAGGCGGCTACTGGAAAAGCGCTGTCGAGCAGGCGGCTCGGTTTGCCGATTTTGACCGTGGGCAGTCGTTGATCGTTTACTGTGGTTCCGGCGTCACCGCCTGTCCGAACGTGTTGGCGCTCCGCGAAGCTGGTTATTACAACGTTCGGCTGTACGTCGGCAGCTTCAGCGACTGGATTTCCTATCCGGACCACCCGATTGAAACGGGTGATCCGTCATCCGATGCTTAGTTTTCTTCGATTCGGGCTGAAACAACATTCGACGCCTCGGTGTTGTCGGATGGAACGTTGTTTCCTTTTCATTTTTCTTCGGTCCGCATGAGGTCGAAGCGTTGTTGATTTTCAGCGATTTTCACCTAGAAGGCCGGTGAATTAATGGGGCATAGACTTCCCTCATGTCGAATTTTGGAGACCATTCTCCCCGCCATTTGGCGCCAAAGGACGGGAAGACGAGCAGGACTTCCTGCTCCAAATTCCGTTTTTGCGCACGCCAAAGAGCCGGTCCCCCCTCGTTTTTTTCGAAACCGGCACAATCGCTTCAGATTTTGCACGACGGCGGTCAACAGCGCCTGTTCTTCCATGGCGTCCAGGCCCCGGCTTCGGGCCCGGTCCAGCCCATGACATTCCTTCCCTTCGGCGAACACATGCTCACAACGCGTGCGAAGGGCTTGA
>NZ_MVKA01000053.1:0-16159 GCF_002042905.1 Geobacillus sp. LEMMY01 | reverse complement strand
GCTCCACATCCTTGACACGTATGCACACGGTGGACGACACGATGATGTGGATGTTACACTTGACGGAGCGTCGTTCCTTGATGTCCTTCTTGTCCGCCTGGCTTGTTGCCAGATGGTTGACGGGAAGAACGTGTGTTGGCAAAACGGTCAGAAGATGGGGGCAAATGGCTATTGGAGCTGTTTTTTTTCGTGCGTGCTTCCAGCTCTTGAACACGGTACTTCAGTTGTTCATTTTCTTTGCGTAGTTGTTTGTTTTCGTGACGCAAATGTTCATTTTCTTGAACGAGTTGATGAATGAGCTGTTTTTGTTGTTGGACTTTGCCGATTAAGCCCTCAACTGTAAATACAGCTTGTTGTACCGTCAACATGTGATTCACCTCCTTGTCTATCAATATTCACATCATGGACAGGAAAAGCAAAAAATATTCAGCTCACTTTATGATGTGGCTGAATAGTTACAATCGTTCCGCCATGGGCATCAACAATCCATTTGGCGATCGAAAGACCAATCCCATATCCTTGTTGTCTTTGCGAACGCGATGGATCAACGCGATAAAATCTTTCAAATATATATTTTTGATGTTCTATAGGGATTCCAATTCCTGTATCCTTAATTTCAATCATCACATTTTTTCGATTACGTTCAACTTTTATACTGACCTGTCCATTTTCATTATTATATTTTACAGAATTATCCAATAAAATAAACATTAATTGGATGATTCTCTCTTTATCCCCATATACCATTATGTCTTCTTGCATATGGACAGTGAATCGAATCTGCTTTTGCTCCGCCAAAGGGCGGCATTTCCTGATCAGCTCATTGACGACAGGAAACAACGGAAACCATTCTTTTGTCAACGTAATCGCATTGGAGTCAGAGCGAGCCAACCATAATAAATCATTCGTGAGCTTGGTCATTCTCTTTAATTCATCCTTCATATCATCCAATACTTGCAAGGAAAACTCCCCTAATTTTCCTTTTTCTTCTGATTCAATCACCTCAATTGAGGATTGAAGAATGCTTAAAGGAGTTCTCAGTTCATGAGAAGCGTCAGCAACAAACTCTTTTTGCCGTTTGAAAGCATTCGCAATCGGCACCATTGCTCTGCCAGACATATAGTACCCGAGGACAACAGACAACCCTATAAATACAATGGACATCACACACAATACACCTGTCAACACTTTGACAATGTAGACTTGCTCCGTTATGTTTATTCCCGTATAAATCGTTCCGATATATATTTTTTTTATCAACACCTGTTTTCCTGAAAGAAGGAACCATATTTTCTCATTGCCTATTGTTACTGTTTCGTAACGGACGTCTTTATTGCCTGGACGCCATCCATGAATCCGATGTAAAATATTCTCTCGAATCTCGGGAAAAGATTCTTCTCCTTTAATGACTTCTCCATCACGCGTAATGACGTAATAAAAAAATGGCATGCTGGAATGATGGGCAGAAATGCTCTCATCCGTATCATCATCGTCTGCATTCTTATAATACCAATTGAGAAGCTCAAATTTATGCTCCATATATTTCTCTTCCGCCAAATCGATTGCTTGCTGCCGTTGTTTCGTCATAATCAACGAAGACACGATCATATAACTGGCCGAGGTAAATAAAACAAAAAAAACAACAATGAGACTTGCAAAAAGAAGGGTGAGCCGGAAGCGCGTTTGTTTGAACATTTTGTCATTCATCGTTCAGCCTATACCCTACCCCTCGGATATTTTGAATCAAAGTGCCGTCGTCCCCCAGTTTTTTCCTCAAAATCCGAATAAAAGAATCAATATTGTTGCTGGAAATATCGGCATCAAGCCCCCAAACCCGCTCAATGATTGCCTCTCTCGTCAATATTTGATTCGGATGGCGCATAAACAGATCCATCAATTGAAATTCGCGATTTGTCAATTGAATTTTTTTGTCTCCTTTTTTTATGGAATATTCATTTAGACTCAACGAGAGGCTTCCTACTGAAAGCTCTTCTCCCCGAAACGGCTGAGTCATTCTCCTAGATAAAGCGCGAATCCGGGCGAAAAGCTCAGAAAACTCAAACGGCTTTACGACATAATCATCCGCCCCGCAGTCAAGCCCAGTCACTCGATCTTCAACTGCATCCTTTGCCGTTAACATCAAAATCGCTCCCTGAAACCCTTCTTTTCGCAACGCTCGACAAACTTCCGTTCCTTCTTTATGCGGCATCATCCAATCAAGAATCAACAGATCATAATCCGACTGTTTGGCAAAATAATAAGCATCCTCTCCATCTTGCACCCAATCCACAATGTATTTTTCTTTTTTTAACATATAAACAATCAGTTTTCCGAGCCGTGTATCATCTTCTGCTAATAGAATGTACATATTCTCTCACCCTCGGCTGCGATTGCTTTTTGGCGTTGCTTTATAAAAAAACCGGTAGACGATGAGAACGAAAAAACAAACGACAGCGCTAATATAAACGTATTGCGCCCAGGTTTCTTTGCTATCTGTCCCGATGAAAATTCCATGGATGCTGACGAGAATGAAGCTTGGAAAAATGAGATAATGAACCGTTTTCCATATGTTCCGCCCAATCTTTTTCATAAAATCGCTCGTTATAAATATAAAGAACATGGAATAGAAAGCAACAATCCCTAACCCGGTAAAAAACGGTTGATATCTGGAGAGAAACGGGATGAAAATTTCTTGTATAGAAAATGGCTGATAATCATCAAAATAAAGCAAAAAACCGTGAAAAAAAGCAAGCAGAAAAGCAAACCATCCCATCATTTGATGCGCTTGAAAAAGCACATGGCGCACATTTTTACTGATCATGCTCGCATTTTGAATAACCCCCAAACAGACAGATAGAAAAAGAAGAAAATAGGAACTAAATCCAGCCGCCCGAATCCATTCCCAAGTTGAAAACTGGATCATCTTTAAACCACCAACCTTTCAACGTACCGCGAAACAGAAGGGGTGATCAGCAGCTGCCCACTTTCGTTGACGATGATGCATGCTGCTTTAGGAAAATGTCTGTTTAACCACCGAATTCCCTCCTTTGCAGACATCATGCACAGTATTTTGGCAATCACATCTGCTTCTGAGGCACAACTAGCGAACACAGTCGTTTGCACGACATCGCTTTCCGGATTTTTCCCCGTCTGACCGTGAATAATATGATGAAATCTTCTCCCTCTTACGCTCCAACTCCGATAAAGAACATTAGAAGTCGCCACTGCTCCCGCGCCAATAATGAAATTCGCAATATCTTCGTCTTCTGCAAAAGGATTCATGATGCCTATTTTCCGGGGAGCTCCCCCCCAAATCACCATATCCCCTCCAGCATCGATCATTCCTTGTTCTATACCTATCCCTTTTAATAAACGATGGGCCTGATCAACGCTCCATCCCTTTCCAATCCCACCAAGGTCAATTTCTTCATCAGTATGTTTCATGACTGCTTTTTGGTTTGGAAAAAACGATATACTTTTTCTTGAAGGTACAGAGCATCCACCTTTTTTGTTTTCTTTATATTCGAGAAAAAGCGGCTGTTGTTTTTGAAAAGGACGTTCATATCCCATATTTTTTAAGATAGATAGACTCCCATGACAAAAAAATTTCGTCACCATCGGAAGGATGAAAACCACCTTCTGTCGAATGGTCTCCTTGCAGCTGGGGTCATGAGGTCGCAAGATCTATGGTACGGAAAAGTCCGAAGGATAGACGGACCCCAGCAGCCTGGTGCACCACGGAATGTCGCTCCCTTYTGGGAAGCACGCAGGATAGAATGCTKGAACAAAGGCTGCTGCACCAGCTGTTTTGGAGAATGAAGCAGGGAGGGAGACCGATGCGCGTCTTGTATGAACGCTGTTGYGGATTGGACGTGCATAAGAAATCGATCACGGCTTGYGTCCTAACCCCTGAAGGCAAAGAGATYCGCACGTTTGGCACGATGACCGACGATCTCGAGGAGTTGGTGGAGTGGCTGAAACAAAAACAGGTGACGCACGTGGCCATGGAGTCGACGGGCGTATATTGGAAGCCAGTGTATCATCTCCTCGAAGGAGAGTCGATCGAAGTGCTGGTCGTCAATGCCCAACATATCAAAGCGGTTCCCGGACGAAAAACGGATGTGAAAGATGCGGAATGGATCGCGGACTTGCTTCGCCACGGACTGCTCCGAGGGAGCTGCATTCCTGATCGAGCTCAGCGGGAGCTTCGGGAACTAGTTCGGTATCGGCGCAGTTTGATCGAGGAACGGGCTCGGGAGCTCAACCGCATCCAAAAAGTGCTGGAAGGAGCCAACATCAAACTGGCTTCGGTTGTATCGGACATCAACGGGGTGTCGGCTCAGCRGATYCTTCGAGCCCTGATCGAAGGAACGGACGATCCGGCGGTATTGGCGCAACTCGCCAAAGGGCGGCTGAARCAAAAAATCGGAGAGCTCCGGCGCGCCTTGAAAGGAATCATGGGGCCGCATCAACGCATGATGCTTTCGGAACAATGYCGGCATATTGAATATTTAGACGAAGCGATTGCCCGGTTGAGTCGAGAGATCGAGGAGAGAACGCGCCCTTTTCATGAAGCGCTGGAGCTCATGGAGACCATTCCGGGAGTRGGGCGGCAAAGCGCAGAACAAATTATAGCGGAAATCGGGACGGATATGAGCCGGTTCCCTACGGCCGCACACTTGGCCTCATGGGCGGGAATGGCCCCCGGGAATCATGAGAGTGCGGGGAAACGGTTGTCAGGCCGAACGAGGAAAGGGAACAAGAAACTGAGGGCGTGTCTGGTGGAATGCGCCCGTGCCGCCGCCCGAACGAAGAACACGTACCTATCGGCCAAGTATCATCGGATCGCCAAACGAAGAGGAGCGAATCGAGCGAGTGTCGCGGTCGGGAGAACCATCTTGGAAATCATCTATTCGGTCTTAACGCGAAAGGAACCGTATCGAGAGTTGGGAGCCGAYTACTGGGATCAGCAACGGGAGGCCGCCATCGTGCGCCAAACGGTGAAACGGCTAGAGGGGTTAGGGTACGAAGTGAAACTGGAGAAGACCAGTGCGTAGCATGAAGAAACCATATATATACTGAAATACCTTCCTTTGGAATCTAATTCCAAAGGCTAGGTGGGGATCGTTTTTTGTTAATTGGTGTTTTCAGGATAGGATAGATCCGACAAACGGATTGAAATAAAAGTCTGTTTTTGCCGCATATTGAAATGCTGCTTGCAATACATCATACAGGATGGGATGGATAGGAACAATCATCCATGACGGAGATTGATTTAATCTTGCCAATTCACTGTCCCTTTGAAAACGGGAACAAATCGATTCAAAAGTTGCAAACCAAGTTCGCATCATTGTTTTCCAGTCAATAGATATCTTATCCGTAATCACTTCTACTTTAATCGTTGTTCCCATTCCGTTGAATTCCAGTGATTGTTTCGTGCCCATAACTATGATCTCCTTGTTCGATTTTCCGACGGCGGCAACCCAGAAGATTGGCCCTTTGGCGTCAATGTAATCACTTCATTCGAGTATTGAACATCCCAATTTCCTTCATTCCAATCCAAAGACATTAATTCTTGTTCGCGTTGTCTCATCGTTTCATTGTTTTTCTCAGCAGTGGCAGTAGGGGAACTGTTAGTTTTCTGCTGATCCATTTCCGAGCTGTCTACTAGCTGAAGAAATGCAGTGAATAAAGTAACACCTCCCAAACCGGCAACCCATTTTACCCATTTGTTCGTTTTCATCCAAACGCCTCCTTGTTAATCAATTTGGATTTGCTCTCCAGTCCATGCTACTTGAAACCCTAGACCGTTAGCCAACACACTAATGGGAATATAGAGTTTTCCCTGCTCCATAAAGATAGGAAGCGGCATAGGTGTCTTTTTCATGTTTTCGTAAACCACCCTTGTGCCATTTCTGACAATTAAATAATGGTCACCCAACTGAATTTCACCTATTTGCGAATAAGGATAAATTGTCACAGAAGCACCTAAATATCTAGCTGTATCCTCAAGGGGTACAAATATTTGCCCTTGCTTAGGAATAACCATTATATAGAGTGGAGCTTTAGACATCAGACGAATCGGTACAATTTGTTTGGAAGAAATGGGAGTTTCCTCATACTCATTTGGAATATCTGCTGAACGCGACCATTTATACCAATATTCTCTTCTTACAATAGTCTGTTCCTCTCGATTAACCCCTTCACTTCGATACCCATGATTGTACTCGTCCCTATCTTCATCATAGTCTTCATAATCCTCTTCGTCTTCATACCTATCCGCATGACCTTTTTTTAGCTCATATTCATATTTTTCATTATCATGAGCATAGATAGAAGAAGTGCTGTATAACGCAAAAAGAAAGAGACATACAAATACACTGAGCGTTATTTTCCTCATAAAGAATTACTCCTTTCCTCCTTGTTTTTAACCTTATTGTAAACAGCGATTCTGCAAAAAAAATGAAAATGGGGATTTTGCAAGAGATAAGAGCGGACGAAAGTATGTATGCTTATAAAGAACGACGAGAGACGGCAAAAAAGAATGGCCATCACTCGTCGTATTTTGGTTCAAAAATGATCTCAAAAGAATAAACAAAAAATCTTTTCCGCCCACTCTGCTCGAGTGCGAAATGTGAGGTTTAACGCCATTCCCTAAATCATTAACAATAGCACTCAACTGTACAACATTCTGCCGCTTCTTTTTCTGACGCTTTTTCTTCGATTTCGATACGGCAGCACTCTTTTTCGTTGTCGGAACAGACAAAAACCCACTTGATCACTTTCATCATTTATCACGTCCTTTCGTTTTTCAGCTTTCCTTGCCTAAACGCCATCCAATCCTAAGCAACGCTTAATAAAACGGCCGACTATACAGTTGACACTTTTGCTCGAGCATCTTCTCCTTAATTCTCTCCCTATGAGACGTTTATGCGCCCGTCCCTCGCGGCGGCCCGTTTACGCTCAATGGCGATTGTCACAAAAAACAACCTAAAAGATAAAGCAGTAGAACAAAATCAATTATTTGCAAAATACAAGTATATATCAAACAAATCAAACAAACCCGTACATGCCCTTGCCTAAAGCAACAGTTTGCAACAAACTCCTGATTTTTCCATACAATCGTTTAGCAGCTGGATGAAAGCGAATGCCGGCCTCCGCGCCGCTATACTTCCATCTCTCCATGACGAATGTGCGGCATTTCGATTTGAATCGTCGCATGGCGAATGTGAAAGCGCGTTTCGACCAAATCAATCGCCCGCTGCAAAACCGCCTGTCCATCGCATCCTTCCTCAATGAGCAAATGGCAGCTTAACGAATCAAGCCCCGAGGTGATCGTCCAAATATGCAAATCGTGGACATCGATCACCCCATCAGTGATCTATTGATTTGTATCAAATTATTCTTATGTTTATTAATCATTGATTTTAAGCCAATTTCGAAGCTTATCCAATCTATAAAATCTAACAAAAATCATTGATTTCTATTAAAAATGTGGTCAAAATGTGGTCACGTGGTCAAGAAGGCCGGAGTCTTACTCCGCCTTCTTTTTTTTCAGAAGTCCTGCTTACACAACACCTCATGCTACACGCAATATTCGTTCTTGGAGTATTTCTCTGGCTTTCCAAAAAAATTACTTCAAGGTAATCGGACAGATACTTATGTCGAAAAATTAATCTGAATTTATATAACCAAGAAATATTTTTTGATATTTTTGAATATTACACTTATTTTATTTGCTAATCACACTCTTTCTTCTTATTACTGTAGATGAGCAAATTCACTAACATAAATTGACAACCAAACAAAAAAGGAGACATGAACCCGACTCCTTGGTTAAAATAGATGTGCTAACCAACCATTCACAAGGAGGTTCATGTCTCATGAATAGATTAGCACATCATCAAGGAATCCACAAGTTTTTCTTCGCATTGGGGTTGGCATTGCATTTCTCGAAGCCGGTTCTGAAGCATCTCGTTCATATCATCGATGCCTTGACCACCAAGGGATTCTCGGGAACGCTGACGGATCTCCATCACTGGAGTTTTCATCCCAATCATCGAACAACGYTCAGCCATTTTTTCACGAAAAGCCCTTGGGATGAAGAGACGTTGCTTCGCAAACTCCAGCAATGGATCCTTCATCGCATCAAGCGAATCGCCAAACGGGAGAATCAACCCCTTTTTGTTTCGATTGATGATACCATTTGCCAAAAAACGAAGCCTTCGTCACGGGCWRCRCACGCCATTCAAGGGTGTGGTTGGCATTTCTCTCACAAAGATCATCAATCGGTCTGGGGGCATTCGCTCGTTTGGCTGATGGTGCACACCTTCACGCAGGCGTTTCCGTTCGCGTTTCGTCTGTATGATAAGGCGGCGGGAAGGAGCAAAATCGACCTGGCGATCGAGATGCTTTCCTCACTCAAGGTGGAACCGGATCGGCCGGTGTATGTGCTCATGGATTCGTGGTACCCGTCCAAAAAGCTCATCGAAGCCTGCTTGAGCAAGGGATTTCATGTCATCGCGATGCTCAAGACGAACCGGATTCTTTATCCGAAAGGCATTGCGATCCAAGCGAAGCAGTTCGCCCGCTATATCGAGCCCCAAGACACCCGCCTCGTCACGGTGGGGAAGGAGCGTTACCGCGTGTATCGCTATGAGGGGGCGATCCATGGCCTCGATGACGCGGTGGTGCTGCTGGCTTGGAAGGCGGATCAGCCGATGACACCGGAACATCTCCATTGCGTCTTGAGCACCGACCGGGAGCTAGGCGATGAAGACATCTTGCGTTACTATGCCCAGCGTTGGACAATCGAATGCTTTTTCCGACAGGCGAAAGATCAACTGAAGCTGGATGGATACCGCGTCCGCCACATTCGGGCGGTGAAACGGTATTGGGCGGTGGTGCTCTTGGCCTGCGTGTACAGCATAGCGGAATCCCAGCAAGACCTCTCCACCGGATTGGAGCTTCTTCGATCGCGGAAAGGCCACAGCGTCGTCGAGTTCATTTATAACGCCGCGAAGCAAGAGATTCCCATTGATGTGATCAAAAAACAGCTCCATGTCGCCTAAGGGGTTCCCTGTTTGTCTCTCTAACCATGGAAATTATTGTAATGAAAAATGCTCATCTACAGTATAAATATAATTGGGATAAATTTTAATTATTACAATAATTATTTTATAAGGTAAATAAAGTAATGTAAAGTGCTTTTTTAATATTTTGTATTATTTTATCATATATCGTTGGATGCAACGTATCTTTTGAAGTGTGTAATTCATTTTTGTATATTGAGTGAACGCAGGAATATCAACGGATTCGGCGAATTACCCAATTACACAAAAATATAAGATATGGGTAATTAAAAAGAACTAGCTTAGACATAATGGAATTCATAGTAAGGAGAAGAAATTTTATTATGGAAAGGAATCTACTGGATTATGGCTTAAGTAATGATCATGCTTATCTGTTTGTGAAGTTCTCAAAGAAAAAATATTTAGAAATGCTTCAGTCAGGTACACTACATATGAAAAATTTTAAGGCGTATATTGATTGGGAGAAGTAACACGGGAAGAAAGGTATTGGAGATGTCCTTGAAGCTACTCATGTTATGAATATAAATATCAAAATGCTTCATCCTGAAACTGAAGAAGTATTGATTGAAGGAATTTCCGCAAGGCTCACTCTCACATTCGACGAGTTAATTTACAAACCGGTGTTTTGTTTAACGGGAATTAACGCATCAGCTTTAAAACAGGAATTTGGGAACTATGCATTAGTGATTTCTCCTAAGCAATTCATCGATACAGTAACAAAAAAATTAAATGAACTCGGATATTTATATCTCACATTTCGCACCCTAACAGGGTAGAAAGAAAGGATTTTTTATTTAGTTTTTCAGAATAACGTTTTGACCAACACGACGAGCGATGGCAATCCTTTTTTTACCATCGCTAGTCGTTCTTGATCCCGTTAGACGTAAATGCTCTCGTCCATCCCTAATCCTTGCAGAATCCTTCGCTGTTCGTACGTGAGCGGTCGACCTAACGCGCGTTGAATTCGTCCATCCGGCAGTTCCAACAGGACGACTCTGACATACCAAAACAATTGAAAAATCGCTTGTCCGGTCGGTCGGGTCAGTTTCCGACCTCCCGCGCCCTTTAATGGGTGTTCCGGGGTGATGAACTGACGCACCCGGCGCTGGAAGACGCGGTAAATCGCCAAGGCCAACAGAAACAAATAGCCCAATACCGCGACCCGTTCCGGTTTTTTTACGTAAATCTCATCCGTAAAGAATGGGTCTTTCAAGAAAGAGAAGTTCATCTCCACGGAGATTTGGCCTTTATACAACTTCAAGATCTCTTTCGCCTCCATCGGTTGACCGTTCCATTCCTCCGGAACGGTCGTGACAAGGACAAATCGGGACGCTTTCCGTCTCGCCCGTTCCCACGCCTCGTGATCGAATTCAATGTCAAGGCGCAGGAGATACAGCGTCTCCATCTCGGGTTCCGCCCCTTTTTTCGGCCGTCCGCGCCGTTTTTTCGGACGCATGATCTCTTCGACCGCGGCCTCCACCCGATGAAACCGAGGGCGAAGGGACGCCTTGAGGGATGTCAAGGCTTGTTCGGCGTCTTCCCGGCAGGAGAAGGGATGGCGCTCCCAACGGTCTTGTTCCTCGCGAAGAAGCTCCGCTTCGTTGACCCGCTCTTTTTCGAGCGTTTTTCCTTTGCGCTGGTCGAGCGCGCTCGATTCGACGACGATCAGCCGAACCGGGTGGCCTTCATAGGTCGAGGCCGTTTCCCATACCCGATGCGTGGCGCCGTTTCGCTCTGCCAAGGCAAAGGGTTCGCTCCACGGGATGTGAGGCGAATCGGCCTCCGCTAATGCCCGTTTCACGATCCGAAGCGACGAAGGGCCTCTGGTGAATCAAGAAGGCATTGGCGGCTTTCGTCTGCGCCAAGGTGTCTTTCGTCATGGCGGCGGAATCGGCCACGTACATCCATTCGTCGTCGAGGTGGGCTTGCTTCAGCTGTTCATGGACACGGGACAGCACCTCGGGATTCCACGTTTTATCAGACAGGTTGCCGTCGTGCACATCGCCGTAAAACGGGATGCCGTCCTCGTTGCCGACCAGTCCGAAACCGATCTGTTTTTGCCAACGATGATGCCGGTTGTAGCCATGCGTGATCTGCAAGGCCTCTAACGAGGCCGATTCATACGCTCCGTAAACCGTTTTGTCCGTCGTATCGGCGTGAAAGGCTCGGAGGGAAAGGCCTTCTTTGCGATAAATGTGAATCAAGCAAGCGCCGATGACATGATGAATGCCGGCCTCATACAGACGATCGAGGTGGCGGGCCAACGCATCGTCATTCAACTGGGAAGGATGGAGCCCGGAACGGATGAGTTTCTCGATGTCGATCGTGTGACCCCATTGTTCCAAGTGAACGAGGGCTTGCCGGCCGTCAAATAGATTGTAGAGAATGGCCTGAACCGCATCGCTGACTCGCGTTTGGCACTGTGGATCGACGGGCACAAGATGGTCAATCAAGTGGGGGAGGCCCAGTTTTTTGACCAGAACACTTATGATATTCAAATAAGAATTGCGATAGACCCCTTTGATTTTCACATCCATGAGAGAAAAACTCCTTCACTTTTCTTGTGTGTCAAGGATTCATTCGATATCAGAACGAAAAAATCCTCCCGATTTTCGTCGGGAGGGTGCGAAATGTGAGCAATAAGCCAATGTAATATAGAATTTACAGTGGGAGCATGAAGTGAGGTTTGCGGTGATGTATTTGTACGACGACAAAGAAAAAGCAAAAATGGCTTATGAACGGCATAGGTGCAGAAATTGCATATGGGCAAAGTGGCAGGTGCCGTATCTTGTTTGTTGCCCGTTTATGCGATGCATACAAATGTCGGAAATTGGCGAAAAATAAGGCAGGGAAATCCATCCTTTGTTGAAATGAACCGGCGAAATGCGAAGGGCGATAAAACGTCAAAAACATGTCAGTTTTGGCACGTTTTTTTGTGATAAAATGATATTGAACAAATGAATACCCTCTACTATGTATGCGAGTGAGTGGAGCAGACTAACCGAGAAGAGCCCAACAAACCCCTTCCCCATAAAGAGGCTGTCGCCGATTGAGCGGCGGCTTCTTTATTTTAGTGATGAGTACGAATGTCGGAATTTGACGAAGAAGCGATGTAGGAAAATTCCTCCTTTTGTCGTATTGGGTAGGCGGAAGGAGGGCGTTATATGGATGATAATTTTAAAAAAATATCACAATCACAACAGAACATTAAAAAAGTGTTTGAGGATTTAAATTTGAGCGACCGGTTAAAATTTACTTACCCAGAATCATTAACAAATTATCAAATCAGCGATCAATTTAATGCAACGGTAAATCGTATGAGGGAGATACAACAACGGCTTGCAGAACAAAAGGAGCGTGAAAAACAAGAAGAACTCGAGTACAGAAAAGCCGTATTAAGTGCTTTACAAGGAATAGAAAAAAACACGGCTTTTCTTTCAGAAGTTACGCTTTTATTACAAAAGAATATTGAAAATCAAGATGAACTATTTCAATTACTTGTAGAAATAATGGAAATAATGAAATCAAAAACGAATGAAGAAGCAGAAAGTAAATATAGAAAAATCATGAGGAAAATTGGTGAATTTACAGCAGATATCGGAACTATTCAAACTTTATATCTCACATTTCGCACCCTGAATAAAAATTCGAAATAAGCCCGATTTGACCGAATAAAAATTAATTATTTTACAATTTTTGTATAAAAAATTATTTTTATGCGAATATTTGGGTTATTTTTTGTATATTATGCAAAGGTTGCGAAATATGAGTTATATGGAATTGGGCAAGCTGTGTTTAATGCGTTTCAGTCTTTGCATAATTAGTACCCTTCAGGGTGCTTTTTTATTTGGAGTTTATTTCACGCTGACACATATTAAAAAATAAAGTTGAAGGCGGTGAGTGAGTATGACAAGGAACAAAAGGGGACGGCCAATAAAACTTACTCCCGAATTGCAGGAGGAACTCGTCAAAGTGATTCGGGCAGGTAATTACATTGAAACGGCTTGCGCTTATGTCGGCATCAACAAAACAACATTTTATGATTGGCTGAAACGCGGTGCGAGGGAGAAGGAGCGTCTCGCGAAGAACCCGAACGCCCGACCGAAGAAAAGTGAAGCGCCGTTTGTTGAGTTATCCAACGCAATAGAAAAGGCGTTGGCGCAAGCGGAGATACGGGATGTGGCGATTATCGGCAAGGCAGCGGAGGAAAATTGGCAGGCGGCGGCATGGCGGCTGGAGAGAAAGTTCCCCGAACGGTGGGGGCGCAAAGAGCGATTAACAGCAGACTTGAACCATTCGGGGCAGGTGGCAACTCATGGGCAATACGAAGTCAGAGTGGAACACAACATCGCCAGCGAGCTTCTCGAAGACGAAGAAGCAAGGGAGCTTATCAAGCGACTTATCCGAAAGCGCAATGCTATTAAGCGAGATTCTGAATAATTTAGATACGCTCGAAAAAGAGTTGGCCAAAGAAGATTACTCGGTCTATTTGGAATACACCCATTTTGGGCGCTATCGTCCGTCTCGACATTCGGATTTAATTTGTGATTATCTCATGAGAGTGGAACGCGGTGAAATCGACCGTCTCATGATATTCATGCCGCCGCGTCATTCCAAGTCCATGACCGTTACAGAGACGTTCCCATCATGGTTTATCGGCCGGAACCCGGACCGGCGAGTGATCGAAGTCTCCTACGGTGATTCATTGGCAAGGCGGTTCGGGAAAGCGAACCGGCAAAAGATCGAATGGTTCGGCGAGGAACTGTTCGGCATCCGTCTTTCAAGAGACGTCAATTCGGTGACGAGTTGGGATATAGATGAATACCGCGGCGGGATGATTTCGGTCGGGATCGGCGGCGGGATCACCGGCCAAGGGGCGGACTTGCTCATCATTGACGACCCAATCAAAAACCGCAAAGAGGCGGATTCGCTCACGTATCGAAACATGCTGTGGAATGAGTGGCAAAACACGCTATCTACCCGTTTGCAACCCGGCGGACGGGTGATTGTGATTTTGACGCGGTGGCATGAAGACGACCTTGCCGGACGGCTGCTCGAACACGAGCCAGAGCGCTGGACGGTGCTTTCACTTCCTGCGATTTGCGATTCCGAAAACGATTTGTTGGGGCGGAAAATCGGCGAGCCGCTGTGGCCGGAGTACGGATTTGACGAGAAATGGGCAGAGGAAACGAAGAAATCAGTCGGATCGCGAACATGGAATGCGCTCTATCAACAGCGCCCAACGCCGCCAAGCGGCGCAATCATTCACCGCTCGTGGTTCAAATATTACAAGCAAGCTCCTTCTCAAATGGACGAATACATTCAATCGTGGGACTTTGCATTCAAGGATACGAACGACGGTTCGTTTGTTGTCGGACAGGTGTGGGGAAGAAAAGGAGCGGACAAATACCTGCTTGACCAAGTTCGTGCGAAGCTGTCTTTCACCGAGTCGATCCGCGCGATTGTCTCACTGACGTCCAAGTGGCCGCAGGCGCATGCGAAACTCATCGAAGACCGCGCGAACGGGACGGCGATCATCAACGCGTTGCGGCATCAGATCAGCGGCATGTTGCCGGTTGTGCCGAACGGAACGAAAGTCGAGAGGCTGAATGCGGTGTCGCCGCAGTTTGAAGCGGGAAACGTCTACATTCCGCATCCGAGCATCGCGCCGTGGGTGCATGATTACGTCGAGGAATTGGTGGCGTTCCCGAACGCACCGACCGACGACCAAGTGGACGCCACGTCACAAGCGTTGCGATACCTCGACCGAGCTGGAACGAAAGGAACAATCAAAGTCGACATCTTCTAACAGAAGGGAGGGAAGTGGCATGGAGAAACAAGCAGTGGCCAAGGCATATGTGTTAAGCGACGGCGAAATCATCGAGGAAAGCACGCTTGAACGCTACGCCATCAAGCAAGGGGAATCGAGAGCCCTTCCAAGCGACCGTTTTGGCAGCGCGTATGGGGAATTGGGGCTTGTCGAACCCCTATACAATCTTGAAGCGCTGGCGCAACTGCTTGAGCTCAACCCGTACCATTATCGGGCGGTCAAAACAAAAGCGAGAGATACGGCCGGATTGGGATGGTATCTTGAGGCGAAAACGAACAACCCAAGCGAACAGCAACGCGAGATCGCGATGCAGTTTTTAGAGAACCCGAACCCATACAAGACGCTGACCGACATCAACAATAATGTGATGGTGGACTACGATTCCATTGGCAACGGCTATTACGAAGTCATTCGAGACGAAGATGGAATGCTGATCGGTCTTGAGCATATTCCAGCGCATACGGTTCGCGTCCATCAGGATATGAACCGATATTGCCAAATCCGCGGTGTGAAGAAAGTATGGTTCAAACGGTTCGGTTTTGAAAACGACGTAGACTACATGACGGGTGAAATTGCCCCTGCCGGTTCGATTCCGGCCGAGCGGCGAGCGACGGAAATTATCCATGTCCACAATTACACGAGCCGGAGTGATTACTACGGTCTGCCGGACATCCTGCCTGCGTTAAGCGCGATTATTTCCGACCGCGAGCGGGCGGAGTACAACATCAGTTTCTTTGAAAATCATGCCGTTCCGGCGTATGTCGTGACGGTGACAGGCGCGGAACTCGACGAGCAAACGAAGCAGTTGATCCGCCGTTACTTTCAGCAGGACATTAAGACTCACATTTCGCACCCTAACAGGGTTGAAAGAAAGGATTTTTTATTTCGTTTTTCAGAATAACTTTCTGACCAACACAACGAGCGATGGCAATCCTTTTTTTACCATCGCTGGTCGTTCCGTATCACGTTACACGTAGATGCTCTCATCCATGCCCAATCCCTGCAGAATCCTTCGCTGATCAGGGGTGAGGGAGCGATCCAGTGAGCGTTGGATGCGCCCATCCGGCAGCTTGAACAGGACGACGTTCACATATTGAAACAGCTGAAAAATCGCCTGTCCCGTCGGCCGGGTCAGCTTGCGGCCTCCAGGACCCTTCTACGGGTCTTCTGGAGTAATAAACTCACGCACTCGGCGCTGAAAAACGCGGTAACTAGCGCAGGCCAACAGAAACAAATA
>NZ_MVKA01000005.1:0-112809 GCF_002042905.1 Geobacillus sp. LEMMY01 | reverse complement strand
CCAATACACGCCGGTGGATTCCATGGCGACATGGGTAACGCCATGTTCTTCGAGCCMCTCAAGCAGGTCACCAAGTCCCTTCGAGAACGTGGAGAAGGTTTGAATGTCCTTTTGAATGTGTCCATCTTCTTCCCATAGCGCGCAGGCGACGATGGTTTCGGCATGAACATCCAATCCTGCGCAGCGAGGATAGATGACATCCATGATGAAAATCCTCCTTTTCGATGATCGAGTGCGCAAACAGCGAATCCACGGGAGAAATGCGGCAGTTTTCCGTTCGTCGTCACCTTTCCTCTATCACAGGAAAGGGCGGACAATGGGTGGTGCACCCAGTGGATTCAAACACTTTTCCGTACAGGGTCTAAGCCACCATTAAGCATAACGTCCTGTTGAACTGTTTGCGCCTATTCTTCATTATGGGAAGAAAAGGGGGATTTTCATGCCCGGGTGGAGAGCAAAAATTGCTCATGGAACTTTTCTGTATTTTTCATCAATGTCGTCAGCGGATAAATCAAGCGGAATTAGGCGGCTCTCATAGTAAATGGGCAATGTCGCTTTGTCTTCGACCGCCTGAGCCATATCGTAGCGGTGGATAATATGTCCAAAAATTTCTTCTGTATTGTTATCAACAAAATCGACCGGGGTTCCTGTAAACCCAATATAGGAAGCGTTCGGCAACGCATAACGCAACTGAGCGGCAAATCCGCCCGCAAAACCGGCTTGGGTACGATGTGCTTCATCGGCAATCACAACAATGTTTCGTCTTTCCGATAAAACAGGGTGTCGGGTTTCTCCTTCTTTTTTACGGAATTTTTCAATAGTGGAGAAAATAATTTGTCCCGCTTCCCCTCTCAGTAATGTCCGCAACTGTTCGGTATTCTCCGCGCGATGCACATGGCCGATGTATGATTTCCCTTGCACAAACGTATCATGCAACTGTTCGTCCAAGTCATTGCGATCCACTTGAATGACAATAGATGGATTTTCCATTTGAGGATGGCGCGATAAAATTCCTGCGAAAAATAACATGCTTAGCGATTTGCCCGAACCCGTTGTATGATACATAACTCCGATTTTCCGATCTCCATCCGGACGCGTTGCACGGATCGCTTCATTGACAGCGAAGTTTACACCAAAAAATTGGTGATATTTCGCGCCAATTTTTGTAATTTTGCTTCCTTCCTCCAAAAAGACAATGAAATTACGAATATAATTTAGCAGACGGTCTTTTGGGAATAATCCTTCAATCAGCGTGCGCATCGTATTAGCACGGTTGTTATCGACACTTCGTCCATCAATCGATTTCCATGAAGCAAAGAAATCGTAATCGGCAAACGGCATCCCATGCTTCGTTTCCACGTTATCGGAAATGACAACAAAAGCGTTGTAGTTAAATAATTGCGAGATATCATACGTATAGTTTTGAATTTGGGTATATGCATCATAAACAGTCGCTTGCTCGTTGTTCGGATTTTTCAACTCAAACACAATCAGCGGCAAACCATTAATGTATATAACGATATCTGGCCGGCGGGACATGCGTCCTTCAATCGGTAATTGATTGACCACTAAAAAGTCATTGTTCTCTGGATGTTCCCAGTCAATCGGGAAAACATGAGGTGTGTACGTTTCATCGTTTACCTCATAAGAAAACTCAAGTCCTTTCGTCAGCATTTGGTGAAAATGCATATTTCGGTTAATCAATTTTACACCATCTGGCGCTGTTAGTATTTGAGCAAGTCTTTTTATTTCATGTTCAGGTATGGCCGGATAAGCCTTCTTTAAGAAGGCTTCCAACCGACCATAAAGAACTACCTCGTGAAGACTGTCCCGCTCTCCACGCTGAAACAATTCCTGCGCATGAAGATAGTCATAGCCTAACCGCTTTAAACGTTCAATCGTCGTTTCTTCAAATTCCGTTTCACCTAGAGGTCTCGTTGCCATGTTGCTTGCACCTCCTAGTCGAATGTAAGTCTATTAAAGCACTTCTTCTACTTGTTTTTCTGCTTGAGATACATCAATTTCACCAGATAAAAGGCGAGGGAGGAGATAGTCTCTAGTATGCATTAAACTAATATTTTGCTGTTCATTTTCAAGAATTAGTCGTATAATAGTTTCCATTTTTTTATTAAATTCGAAAATAACCTTATCATCAGGTAGAGCAATCTTGTAATTATACAAGTGTTCATTTTTTAAGTTCAATACAGTTGTACTGTTTGCAGAGGTAATACAGTGGTGTCGAAATAAATCAGAATTAAAGAGACAATATAATAAATACTTATACATTTTCTCTGTTTCAATCTTTGCTACACGTTGATTTAACCAATATTCTCTATGATCTTCTGGGATAAATCCCGCCCTTCCGATAATTCTACCTTCTCGGGTAACATCTGATAAAACAATTACTAAATCATTAGGTTTTAGTTTATATTTTTCATCAACAGAGTCATCAATTAGAAATTTTGTGTTATCGAGAAACTGAAGACCGGGACCTTCTTTAAAGTTCCCCATTCTTACGACTACTTTTTCATTTTCTTCATCACTAAACTGTTTACTTTTGAATGCGTATCCATGCTTTAAAGTAATAATTTCTTCCAAACGGATAACCTTCCATCCCTTTGGAATCATCCCTAATTCCGACTCCCTAAACTCTCCATCTTGAAACGGTCCAAAATCAACAAACCAATGTTTGTAAAGCGTCATTGCCATTTCTTCGAGGGTTTTGTTCATCTCTACATTGAGTTCAATTTTCCTATCAATACTACCTAGAATAGATGAAATTCTTTTTTGCGTTTCAAGGTCAGGTATCGAAATTATTTGGTCCTCAAATTGTTGTTTATCTACCCTCTGTCGCCCCGATGTACCTACCATCAACCTTTCAGCATTTTCACGAAATGCCTTGTTAGTCACAAGATAATACACAAAATCTGTATCTGTGATACCCTCTTTACCACGTAATACGATAAACTCGGTTGAACCAAAACCTTTCCCATTTTTGAGGTTTTTCACCTGTGCAATCTTGCCATTCTCAAGGCAGGGGGTTATTCGCGCAAAAAGTGTATCACCATTCTCAAATTTTGCTCCGCCAGACTTAAATTCTCTTTCTTCCTTTGCTTCTACTGGTTTATAAGAAGATTGAATAACATCCATACTTACAAACGGATATATTTCACCCTTTATAAGTTTTACGGTAGGGTTTACCTCGACTAAGTCCTTTAATTTTCCTTCAATCCATTTACTCACATCAATTCCTCCAAGTCTTTCTTAATCTTCTCTTGAAGGCGATTAGACTCTTCAAACTGTTCTAAAAGACGCTGAGTTAACTCAGCCATTTTTTCTTCAAACGGTACATCGTCTTCATTAGATACTTCCGTTCCAACATAAATCCCCGGTGTTAATTTGTAGTCATTGGCTCGTACTTCATCAATTGTTGCAACTTTACAGAACCCGACAATATCTTCGTATCCTTCAGCACCTTCGTATTTGTAGGCACGATAAACAGCTGCGATTTTATCAATTTCTTCTTTAGATAGCGCTTTTTGCTTACGGCTGACGAGAGTTCCCATTTTACGAGCATCGATAAACAAAATTTCATTTTTTCTAGCTCGGTAACCGTTTTTGCCGTCACGGTTTTTGCTTAAAAAGAATAAGCAGCATGGAATGCCTGTGGTAAAGAACAGTTTTTCAGGCAATTGAACAATGCAGTCAATATATCCTTCGTCCACTAATTTTTGACGAACCTCTTTCTCCTCTTTCACATTCGTCGTCATCGCTCCGTTTGCCATGACAAATCCTGCGGTGCCTGCATCGTTTAAATGGTATAGAAAGTGCTGCATCCACATATAGTTTGCATTGCTGTTTGTAACTGGCCCGATTAAGCGCGGGTCATTTTTTGATAAACGGTCTGCTCCCCAGTCTTTTTGGTTAAACGGCGGATTGGCAATCACGTAATCGGCCTTTAAATCAGGGAACTGATCGTTTAATAGCGAGTCTCCTAAACGAATTTCCGCATTGATGCCATGCAATAAAACGTTCATTTTTCCAAGACGTACGGTCGTTACCACATTTTCTTGTCCGTAAAACGAAAGGGCGTGTTTGTTTGGCGCATATTCTTCACTTTGTATAAACATCCCGCCGCTACCGCACGCAGGATCAAACACAATCCCGCTTTTCGGCTCCAGCATAGCAACAAGCAACTTAACGATACTGGATGGCGTAAAGAATTCTCCACCTCTGTTGCCTTCAGAAGCGGCAAAAGAACTAATAAAATACTCATATGTACGGCCCAATATATCTACACTGTCATCCGTATTGGCGCTAAATACATCACGAGAAAAAATTTCGATTAATCCTGCCACGTTTTCAGGTGGCAAGTTCGAACCTTGGTAAATTCGCGGCAATATGCCTTCCAGTTCTGGGTTTTCCTCTTCAAGACGCTTCATCGCATTATCAAGAATCTCTTTAATATTCGGCTGCTTGGCGTTTTTCATAATATAAGACCAACTTGCTTCTTCAGGCACTACAAAGACGTTTTCTGCCTTATATTGGTCCGGGTCGGTGATGATGATTTGCCGCATTTCATCATCTTCCGTATACCAATCGCTGCTTGGATCTTTTACGATTTGCTCTAATTCTTTTCGGCGCTTTTCGTACTTGTTAGAAAGGTAGCGCAAAAAGATTAATGGAAGTACATAGTGCTTATAATCAGCAGGAGCCACACTCCCGCGCATTTTATTTGCTGCCTCAAACAACTCCTTCTGAAAATCGATGTCTGCTTTTACAGTCATATTATGTTCACCCCTGTTAGTTTCAAAATATAGAAAGAACCGTTCTTTCAACGCAGTTGAAATAATCCAAGCATGTTTGACCATGGGCTCAGATCTATTTTACTAAAACATTCCGGAAAACAATATCGAAATTTGTCGAAACAAAAATTGATCATCATACACACGACTTGTTCATGGAGGCGCGGCCTCGTTTCTCGGTCATAAGCGCATGGTCATGCATCATTCACTCCCCCATCATCCCCACCACTTCGCGAAACACGGCCGACGGCTGCCTGCGGAGCAGTTCGGCGGGGATTGTTTTGTGCTTTGCGCCGTTTGTGATGATGAGACGGCCGCTTTCCAGGCGGATGGACACGTTTTTGACGCGGTATGCGGTGATTTTGGACGCCTGATCCAAGTAGCGGGCGTCAAGGTCGAAGCGAATGCGGTCGGACAGCCGCCGCAGTATGCGCCAAAGGGCGATTTCGTCCTTCGATTTCATGAACAGCTCGGGCAGTTCTTTCGCTTGTTTGAGCGTGTTGAGCGTCGTCATCGCATAGACGGCGATGCCGTAGCCGACGGGACGGATGACGTTTTGGAGAAAGTTCCAGCTTTCGACTTCGAAGCGAACGTATTCGTCATCGCTTCGTTTTGGCAGTTCGGCGATGGCCGAGCGTTTGACGATGTTCACGGCGGTGATTTTGCCAAAGCACGTGACCCCGTTTTGCGGGGCGGCTCCTTGTTTCGGGTAAAGGGCGATGTAGCGCGCCGTTTGCCAACCTTTTTTCAGCTGCTTGACCGGGATATGGTAGAAGCGATGCTTCAAGTAGGCTTCGTAATGCCGCGCGCTTGGCACCATGCCGACGAGCACATGCTCATCGAACGCCGACCGCCATTCTTCGATGATCCCTTGCGGCAGGATGCCTTCGTGTTGCAGTTCTTCGGGATTTTTTTCGATCAGCCGCTCGATGAACTGCTCGACCAGGCGGGTGGCGTTCGGCAAAAACGGCAGGCCGCCGATGTTGACGTCGTTGATGCTTTTGTACAGCGGGTGCTCTTGGTAGCTGTCCTCGTCATGCCACGGGAACAGCACGTAGGCGCCAAAGGCGGTGCGCTCGTATGGGCCGCCGCGGCGGGCGACAAGCGAATCGCGGTAGCGGTGCATCGTGTTGATGTCGTCTTCCATCGGTCCCGGCATTCCGTACCGTTTTTCGTATGAGCTGCCCGAAACGGCGAAGTCCAGGCGGTATTTGGCGTCAAAAATGTAGTTGAATGTATAGTCTTTTCCCTTCTTTTCGATCGCCAAAACCGTGTCAGGCATTTGCGGGACGGTTGGCAGCCTTCCTTCGTACGGCTGATAGGTCAGCGTGATTCGCTCGCCGGTGTACGGATGTTCGTACACCCGCTTGGCGGAGCGGTTTTTTTCGAGATTGACGAACAGCCCTAAGCGGTTCACTTGGATGACATTTTGGCTGATGAGTTTGTATTTTTTCCCGAGGAGCTGCCCGAGCTTCAAAAACGTCCAATACTCGTACAACGTGGCGACGTCTTTTACGGACATTCGGTACAGCTTCCCTTGCAAGGCGAGGCCGCGGGTGATGATGAGAAACAGCTGATAGGCGTCGCGGTACCCGGGCGCCATTTGCAGGACGAGGCTCATGACGGAGCGGTCAAGCCGCCCGATCGGCCGCCAAAAAGAGTGACGAAGCCGAGTTTCGAGCGCGCGGATCATCGATTGGATGCGCTTAAGCAAATCCGGATCCGGTTCTGTTTCATACCGATGTTGTTTCATCTGCACGTGTTCGAACAAATCGAGCAGCTTCTCGACAAGGCGCGTCATCATCCATTTGACGAACCGGTTTTCGAGCGTGTCGTACGTCAGTTCTTTTTTCGCTTTGAGCCCCGATCGCGGCATGACGGAGCGCTCTCCGATGTCGATGCCGCGCTTGACGTCACGGAACACTTGCGGCCGCTTGCGCAAATCGTTTCTTCCTGCCGCATCCAAACGGCCGAGCTGGTCGCCGCGCACCCTCACATGGACGGTCGACAGTTGATGGTGCGGCTGCCGCTCAATATGCCGAATGGCATGCAAAAAGTCGCCAATATGCGCTTCCATGAGCCGGAAAAATTCACTTCTTGACGGAGCGCCGTCGCGTCTCGCTTTTGTCCGCTGGTACGTGCGCTTGATGAAGTGAAACGCCAAGTTGTAGATTTCTTCGCTTACTTCGTCAAGAAGGATTTGGTAGTCTTGTTTATATGTCAGCTTCGTCGGAAAAATTTCGATCGTCACGTCCAAAATGGAACGGCTGCCGTCGCGGATTTCCAACGTCGACAGCCCGACTTCATTCGGGAAATAGAGGTTGCCCATCAACACCGCCTGTCCGCCGATGTCAACGCGGCTGACAACGTTCCGAATGGCTGGCGATTCATGATAAAAGGTAAGCACCCGCTCGGTTTTCGGAACGACGAGCAGCTGATAGACGCCGTTTTCAAAGAAAATCGGACGGTGGCCGCCCGACCAGTCGACAAGCTCCCCGGCGTCAACGTCAAACAGTTTGACGTCCAAGATGTCTTCGCCGCTGACGAAAAATTCCATCGTCTCGTGGAAATCGAGGCGGCGGTACTGCTGAAGCCCTTCGTATTGTTCGTGGTACGGCTTTCCTTTGATCACGAGCGTGAGCTGTTTCGTTTCGATATGGACAAGCTCGCGGTCGTCACGCCCCGAGCCAGAACGAAGTGAAGCCATCGTCCTCTAACCTCCGCAGCATCTGCCAAATTTTCTCCGCACTTTTTGGATAGTTGGCATACGAAACATCAAGCACGCCGCCGTATTCGCCGTCCGGTTCAAAGCCGGCGCACAGGACAAACAGTCGCTTGAGCGCTGTTTCCAACCGCGCGTCGCTTCCTGAGAGGCGCGGCAATATTTTTTGCATCAGGCAATAGTCGAACGCCTTGGCAAATTCCATCAGCTTTCCTTCTTCGTTATAAGCAAGGTAGAAGCAAATTTCATCGCGGACGCGGTAGCCGATATGAGCGCCGAGCGGCTCGAGGATGCGGTTGATCTCCACGAGCTTTTTCGTCACGGTTTCAACAAGCTCTGGGCAGTGTGCATACACATCTTTCAAATGCAAATACCGCGGCGCGAACAGCTCCTGTCCGACGGGCAGGGGCGCGACGGTTGGCAAATCGCGCAAAAAGTCGAGATGGTCGAGCTGGACGCGGTTGAACTCGATCGTGTTCGCCCGGTCGAGCACTTTTTTGCTGAAGGGGTAGGTCGTCTCGTCCATGTTGACCGTGCCGATGATGTAGACGTTCGGCGGGAGAACGAGATCGCACCCTGCTGTTTCTCTCGGCAGCAACCGCGACGAGGTGATGAGCCCGTTTTCCCAGCGGCGGCTTTCCATGACGCTTAAGACATCGCTGAAGTAATGTTCCACACGGGCGAGGTTCATCTCATCCAACACGACGAAATACGGTTTGTCCGGATGCTTCTTCGCTTCGATGATGACGTTGGTGAGCGGCCCGGGCTTGAAATCGCCTTTAATATCGACATAGCCAAGCAAATCAGAGCTGTCGTTCCAGTCCGGGCGGACGGGAATTAAGGTGAAGCGGCCGTTGTCTTCCGTCGCGCCGACGCTCTCGGCGAGCCATTGAACGATTTTCGTTTTCCCGGTTCCAGAAATGCCGGATAGGATGACAAACGGTTTTGTTTTTAACGATAGAAAGAGATTTGTCACTTCCTCTTTCGTATAATAGAACCCTTTGGACGCTATGTACGAATGAATATGCTCCACAACCGTTTGATAGGAAAGCCGAGCCCCAGGCGGCGCCATCGTTTCTGTTCGCTCCACATATTGTTGGTAATAACCGATCATCGTTTCGAGGTCGCGCGCGAGTTGTTCATCGGATGGCATATCGTCAAACGAATAGGCGATATACGCCGCCACCGACCGTTCGTAGTCTTTCGCCCGTTTGCTTTCGCCAAGACGGATGTCATCATCCGTCCGCACGCGTTCTTCAGCGGGAATGAGTTGGCGGATGTCCCGCTTCACTCGCTCCATTTCGTCTCTCGGCGTCTCCGTCACTCCTTGGGCGAGCGTCAAATAGAGCCGGCGCATATCCTCACTGAACAAGTAGGCGATATAATACCCCCGCTGCGTGGAATCCGTCACTTCTTGGTCCATCACCGCCACCCACGGCACGTCGGTCCATACCCCTTGACCGACGGAGCCTTTCACCACATACCGGTCAGGCAGCAGGAAAGGCAACGCTTTCAACGCCTCTGGAATTGCTCGCGTCACCAACTGAAACGACCGCCGCTCTTTTGAAAATTTTTCGCGTTTTTCTTGCTCGTAAATCGTCATCACTTCACGGAAAAGATGATGCAATGACATTGAGAACGGCTCCTTCGTGTAGAAATTTTATTCTTCGTTTCTATTTTTCTTCTATTCTACTAAAAAAGCGGCCGTCCCCACCAGTGGGAAAGCCGCTTGTTCCGTCAGAAGTTAGCATCTTTTGTCATGCTTTACCGTCCATTTTATCGTTATCTTACTTTTTTCACCTTCTAGGAACCCTTGATAGCTTTGCTGGTTCATGTGCTTTGAGCCCTTCATCTCCGGTAAAAATCTCAACCTCCCATCGCTTCGATCTCTCCTTCTGCCGTTAGTTTTCCAATCGATCCGCCAGCTAAAAGCTTAGGCAGTGCTTGAATATCTTCAAGAGGAATCAGTTCACTTGTTCCATCTTTTCTGGAACGGTGAGCAACAATATTGAACGCTCTCCCACCTACGCAAATGCTTAGAGGTGGGAGATTCAAGGCGCCGATTCATCCCCACTTACGCTAGTCGCGTTGAAGTGGGGAACTTCTCGGTTAGAGATGATAAGTGGAATCATCTCTGGCCCTAACTCGTCAAGTAAAGCGGGATTATGGGTCATCATCAGAATATCAATCTGACGATCTGTGCCGATCTCATTTAACATATCGATAAGGAGACCTGCTCGGGAAGGATGCAAACCGTTATCAATTTCTTCAATAACGATATCAAACTTTTAGACGGACGCGTCAATAAAGCCACTAAAATCGCGATGAAGCGAAGCGTCCCGTCAGACATACCGCGCGCATCAACGATTAACTTTTCGTTGCTTCCAAACCATGTATAATATTGCATCCGTTTGAAAACAGACAACTTTTTTTACAAAAATTGTTAATAACCACGATTCATTGCAAAAGTTTACTTATGTATGACCAGTGAAGGTAATGATTTAACAAGGAATGTCGTTCAATCACCAAATTTCTCAAATTGAGAAACTTTGTAAAAGCTGTGCTTCTCTTTATTCAGAGAATATCGATCCAAGAAAAACGGCTGTTTTTCACCGACCTTCTATAAAGAAAACGGCTTGAGGCGCCGCATCGATCCCTCAAGCCGCTTGTTCGTTATTCAGCCGCCAGGGCGTCGGCCTTTGTTCGGTGCACAGTGCCGCGCGGATGCTGCGGAGGTGCATAGATGGAATAGAGCTTCAGCGGGACATTTCCGGTGTTGATGACATTGTGCCATGTTCCAGCTGGAACCATAATCGCGGAACCGACGCGCACGTTTCTTTCCAACGTCAACTCGTCTTTCCTCTTGCCCATTCGGACAATTCCTTCACCTTGTTCAATGCGCAAAAATTGATCGACGTGATGGTGAATTTCCAATCCAATATCTTCCCCGACATTCAGGCTCATCAACGTCACTTGCAAATGCGGCCCGGTCCATAAAGCGGTGCGGTACGTATCGTTTTGTTTCGCGGCCTCGTTGATCGAAATGACAAACGGCTCCGGCCCGTAATCTTTCAGCTTTATGTTCTCTCTGTAAGGAACCGGCCCGTAAACAGGCGGCCCTCCATAGTAGTAGTAGTGCACGGGCGGATAGACATAGGGCGGATATGGATAAGCATACGGGTAGACATAAGGATGGGAGGGCATAAAAGAAATGGTGTACATCGTTTCACCTCTTCCTCGATTGATCATCTTAATCTTATGCAAAACGGCGAGGAATTTGACTGGCGTTTTTGGCGGGTCTTTTCTGACAGGCGCCCGCCGCCCACTTGCGAAGACGTTCATAGGCAATGGCCACGATGGATTGTAGACGTTCACCTATGTATAACTAGGAGTGAGTATGCTACAATTGGGATAAGGCTATCGACGCAAAAATGCGCGGCGGGCCGCTGACAAGTTTCCGTACTCACGAGGAGGAATGCATTAATGAAAGCCCCTGCCCTGTTTCTTGCACACGGTTCGCCGATGTTGGCGATCGAGGACAATACGTATACGACGTTTTTGAAAAAGCTTGGGGAAGGGATTCGTCCGCAGGCGGTGGTCATCTTTACAGCGCACTGGATGACCCGCCAACCGACGGTTTCGGCGGTTGAGGGAACGTATGACATGATTTACGATTTTTCCGGTTTTCCGCGCGAGTTGTATGAAGTGGTTTATCCGGCGCGCGGGTCGGTCGAGTGGGCGGAACGCGTGCGGGAGCGCCTAGGCGGCGCAGCGGAAGTGGCCGTTGATCCCACGCGCGGGTTGGATCACGGTTCTTGGGTGTTGTTGCACCGCCTATTTCCCAACGCTGACATCCCGGTCGTGCAAGCGTCGGTCGTGCCGTGGTGGACGCCAAAACAATTGTTCCAGCTCGGGGAAGCGCTGCGCCCGCTGCGGGATGAGGGCGTGATGATCATCGGCAGCGGCGGGACGGTGCACAATTTGATGGCGCTCCGTTGGGAAGGTCACGCTGAAGCGGACGCATGGGCCGTTGCGTTTGATGATTGGCTCCTCAGCCGATCAGCCGCCCATAGTGAAGAGGTGTTCGATTATGAGAACAAAGCGCCCTACGCCAAGCAAGCCGTGCCCACACCGGAGCACCTCGCACCATATTGGATCGCTTACGGCGCGGGCAGTCGTGACCAAGCGCCGCGCGTGTTGTTCCGAGAATATCAGTATGGAAGCTTAAGCCTCATGGCTGTGTCTTTTTAAAAGGCCCGCCTCCGACGCCACCGCGTGGGGACGGGCCGTTTCTTTGAGACAAAGCAGCGTTCTCATTTGCCACAGCACTTTTTATACTTTTTCCCGCTGCCGCATGGGTCTTTGCGGCCAGTTTTTGGTGGAAGACGTGGGATGTTCTCAAAGAAAGGCCGTCCTTGAATAGCGTTCAGACAGGACCGTTCTCTGTTTCGATGCAAAAGACGCTAGTCTTGTTCAACACGGCTACACATCTTGCAAATGATATTGTTTTTGACACTCCACACGCCTAAAGGCGTAGGATTCTTGGGTCGTTCGCGTCCTCATCCATTTCTGGTTTGGACAACGCCCAAGTTCGGGGGTGTGTCATCACCCCGTCCCATCGGGTTAAGATGTACCCCAATGGGCGGCGCACCTGTGACCAGTGCGCTAGGTTCGGCGCTCAAACCCGAAATCGCTTTGGCGATGTTGATCGCCCCATTTAAGTCGGCGTGGATGGCGTATCCGCACGCTTGGCATTGGAAGCGGATGCCGTTTCGGTTTCCTTTATCTCGATAGCCGCATCGACAGGTCTGGCTTGTGTAGGTCGGATTCACCCACTCGACCCGAATGCCTGCCATTTCGGCTTTGTAGGCAATCATCGTTTGCAATTGATGGAACGCCCAAGAATGAAGGCTTCGTCCTGCTTCTTTGGCCGATGTTGCCCGCTTTCGAATCCCTGTCAACTCTTCCATCCGAATCACGCCAACACCGTTGGCGAGGGCAAAACGGACGATTTGACGGCTGATTTTATGGTTTATATCCTTCATCCAGCGGGACTCTTTACGGCCGATTTTGCGAATCATATGGAGCTTCTTGGCTTTGCCYAACTTTCGMCGCAAAGCCGCATATCGTCGGCGAATGAAAGCGCATTGGCTGCCCTTGAAAAACAACGATTTCGTTCCAACGCTGGCAACGGCRATATARCGAAGTCCCAAATCAACGCCCATTGCCTTGGTTTCTTCCCGTTGTTGGACTTCAACTGTGATCGCAACAGCCAAGCACCATTTCTTTCTCTTTTTGTAGAGCTTGGCTGCCCCTTGTTTGACGGTTCCATCGAGCAGCCGATTCAGCCATGCTTCTTGATAGGGGCGCGTGACCACTGGCACGCCAATTCGCTTCTCCAGTGTGGGGAATGAAACGGTGTAGAACTCTCCTTTCTTTTCAACCTTTACGTTTTGATTGTTAAAGCAACACCATAATGTTCGAAACTTCTTTGTTTTCTGGTTTTTCTTTTGGGACTTCACTTCTCGAATCGTCTGATTCGCGACGGCAGAAGGAAACTGCTGCGACGAAAACTCTTTAAATAGTTTGCTCGTCGCTTGATTCAGCTCGGGATGATTCAACAGCCAATTCGCAAACGCTGTATTCACTTCTGTCATCCGTTCGTACATGTCTTGTTTGACTTTCGTTGGTTTGTGCAATTCCAGCCTTAGTGTGATCGTCGGCATGAATTCACCTCCTTGCGACGATGACAGGATACCATTTTTTTCATAATCATTCAATATAAGAAAACGGCTCGCTTTCATCCCTCCCCTAAAGGAGTGGGCTTTCTCGCTCGCAGGTCTGCAAGCGGAAAATTTGCGGTGACAGCGGCCGGCATTGTCGCATTTGCCGTAAGCCTGGCGGCAGCGTCAAACGGGCGCTTGAGCACATTGACGGCATCCGTGACGTGCGCGTCCAAGTGACATGGAACCCGCCATGGACGCCCGAGCGGATGAGCGAAGAAGCGCTCCGGCAGCTTGGGCATTTTTCCTGAAACGGTCCACATTTGCACGCTTTAGGGATGGAGGACTGGACAACACAGCGCAAACACAAAACGACACGGAACAACGGGCATTTCCGTGTCGTTTGCTTTTCTCCTCCATGACGCCCGCCTCCGGTTGGCGTTTGATCGGCTATTCAAGCAACACGTTCCACAACCATGCCATCAAAGGAACGATGACAAAAAAGGCCAAGGCGATGTACCCGAAGCACCGAATCCACCGGGGAAATCCCCGCCAATCGAGGGATTCCCGCTTCATCGGCCCTCCCGCGGCGATCCGATCCAACTGTTCGGTCGGCGAAAACACCCGGTCGTCCATCCGTTGAATCTCTTCTGTCCGTTGCGTTTCATGCCTCTCTTCTTCTCGAGATCCCTTCATGACGCCCCCTCTTCCCCATGATTTTCATGAACAGACCAAAACGATGTTTCCATCTAACATCCAGCATCCTCAAACGTTCGACCTAATCAGCGGTTGATGTTTTCCTCTTCATTATACCGTTTCTCATCGTCAGAAAGCACCCATATTTTCCACGCCTTTCATGAGGGAAGACCAATGCACTCCTTCGAAGTTGGGAGAGGCGCCGAAGCGGTCCTTTCCTCGCTGCCCGGAGCCTCCGCTCATTCCTTCACCCGCAGCAGGCGCATGCTGTTGAATGTCACGAGCAGCGTCGCGCCCATGTCGGCGAACACTACGAGCCAAAGGGTGAGCCAGCCCGGGACGGCGGCGGCGAGCGCCAACGCTTTGAGTCCTAAGGCGACGGCGATGTTTTGCCGGATGACGGCAAGCGTTCGGCGGCTGAGGCGGACGGTGTACGGCAGCTGGCGCAAATCATCGGCCATGAGCACGACATCCGCTGTCTCCAAGGCAGCATCCGTCCCCGCCCCGCCCATCGCCACACCAATATCAGCAGCGGCTAAGGCAGGGGCGTCGTTCACCCCGTCGCCGACCATGGCGGTGATGCCGCAGCGCTGTTTCAGCTCGCGGATCGCCGAAAGCTTCTGTTCCGGAAGCAGCCCGGCGCGAATATCGGATACGCCCGCTTGGCGGCCAATGGCCTGTGCCGTTTGCTCGTGATCGCCCGTCACCATTGCCACTTCCGCCACGCCAAGGCGCCGCAATGCCGTGACGGTGTCCGGCGCGGACGGCCGCAGTGGATCGGCCGCGGCGACAAGCCCCAACAGCCGATCGGCCGTGCCGACGGCCATCACGGTTTTTCCTTCTTTGCGGAAGGCGGTGATTCGCTCTTCCGCTTCATCCGGCAGCTCACCGATCAAGCTGGTGAACAAGGCCGGGCTGCCGATATAATACGTTTCGTTTCCGACGGCGGCCTTGACTCCCTTTCCGGTCAACGACTGAAACGCATCAACCGGCGCGTCAAGAAACGGCGCTCCCTCCTCTTCCGCTTTGCGGACGATGGCAGAAGCCAAAGGGTGCTGCGACCGTTTTTCGATGGCGGCGGCGATGGCCAACAGCTGCTCGCGTGTTCCTTCATATACGATGACATCGGTCACGGCCGGTTTCCCTTTCGTCAACGTCCCGGTTTTATCGAAAGCAATGGCTCGCAGCCGGCCGATTTGTTCGAGATGCACGCCGCTTTTGATGAGCACGCCGCGCCGGGCCGCGTTTCCGATGGCCGTCACAATCGCCACCGGCGTCGAGATGACGAGCGCGCACGGGCAGCCGATGACAAGAATGGCAAGACCGCGGTACACCCAATCAAGCCAGTCACCGCCCATCACAAGCGGCGGCACAATGGCGATCAGAAGCGCGATCACGATCATAAACGGCGTATAATAGCGAGCGAACCGGTCGATGAAGGCCTGCGACGGAGCCCGCTCCGCTTGCGCCTCTTCGACGAGGTCAATCATTTTCGCCAATGTCGTCTCATCCGCCCTCTTCGTCACCTCGACTTCGAGGAACCCTTCCCCGTTAAGCGTCCCGGCAAACACCGCAGCGCCGGGTGCTTTTTCTGCCGGCAAACTTTCGCCGGTAATCGCCGCCTCATTGACCGTTGACGCACCATTCACCACAACGCCGTCCAAGGCGATTTTCTCCCCTGGTTTGACGATCATCACATCCCCGATGCGAACGTCCTCAACCCGAACCGTCATTTCCTCCGCACCGCGCCGAATGGTCGCCTCCGCCGGCGCCATTTCCATCAGCGACTCAATCGATCGGCGCGCCCGGTCCATCGAATAGCGCTCGAGCGCTTCACTGATGGCGAACAAAATGACAACAACCGCCCCTTCTTGCCATTCGCCAATGGCCGCCGCGCCAAGAATGGCGATCGTCATTAACGTTTTCATGTCAAACTGCCAGCGGAGCAGATTGCGAAGCCCGGTCCGAAACAGCGAGTAGCCGCCGATCACGATCGCGGCGACATAGGCAGCCACCGCCAACCAGCCGCTGTCCGTTGTCGACGTTGCCCAGCCAATGGCCAGCAACGCGGCGGCAATGCAGACGTTCCGATTCTCTTTCTTCTTCCAAAACGGCTCCTGCCTGGCCGGGCGTTCACGTTCTTCACGAATGGTCAATTGTTCAAACGCCCCCGCTTGCTCAAGTTCATCAATCGTTGCTTCGCCCCAAACGGTGAGCTTGGCGGCGCCAAAGTTCACTTTCGCCTCTTTCACGCCGGGCAGGGACTTCACGTTCCGCTCAAATTGGGCCGCGCAGTTTGTGCACGTCAGTCCTTGCACGCGGTATGTTTTTGCCTCGAGCCGATTCAATGTTTGTTCATTCCCCACGGCCGTCCCCCTCTTTCTGATGGGCGAGCGCGACAAGCAGCAGCTCGCGGATATGATCATCATCCAGCGAGTAAAAGGCAAGTTTCCCCTCTTTTCGATATTTCACAATTCCTTGTTTGTACAAGATGCGCAAATGATGGGATGCCGTCGCCACCGTCGCACCGATCACGTTTGCGAGGTCACAGACGCACAGCTCCTCTTCACCGCAAAGCGCATACACGATTTTCGCCCGGTTTTCATCGGCAAGCGCCTTAAAAAAAGGGACAATCGCGGCAATGTTTTCATCGCGAAGCCGCCGCTGAACCCGCTCGACTTTCTCTTCGTCATAACAGTAAATGTCGCAAACATCATCGCGATGCATTTCTTCCCGCTCCTCGCCAACATTCAAATGTTTGTTTGAATATAGAATAGCATATTTCCTTCCTATATTCAAATATTCATTTGAATGAGAAATGTGCGCAAACGAAAAATCCGCCATCTTTCGAAAGGCGGATTTCGTTTTGGAAAGCTGACTTCCATTTGCCCTGTCCATGTGTCCACTGTCATCGCCGTCGCTTACACATGCTCGCGAAACCAGCGCACCGTCTCCAAAAACGCTTCACGCGTCACTTTATGGCCGGCGTGCGGGTCGGCGATGAACTGCAGCCGGTCTTCGTTTCCTTTATAAAATGGCTTAATTTGCTTGTAAAATTCATATGTATAACTATACGGGACGACTTGGTCGGCTTTCCCGTGCCAGATGAACAGCGGCCGCCCGGCGAGTGTTTCCGGCTGCTTGGATAAATCGTAGCGGGCGAGCTTTTCTTTTTCGAGCGCAAGCAGCGTCGGCGGCATCGGGATGTCGATTTGGCGCCGCTTCGCTTCTTCCATCATCGCGTCAAAAAAGGCGCTGTAGTTCGGGCAGCCCATGAGCGCCACCGCCGCCCTCACCCACGGATAGACGGCGAGCGCGCCGAATGTAACGATGCCGCCCATCGATGTCCCAGCAAGCCCGATCCGTTCGGAATCCGCCAGCCCGCGGCTGACAAGGTCGTTTTTCATCTCCTCGATTTCGGTGATCGTGCGCACCACAATGTCCCAAAACGACAGCTGCAATTTCCGTTCGCTCAAGCCTTCGTCCCGCTCGCCGTGAAACAGCGCGTCGGGAAGCACAGCGCGATAGCCTGCCTCGGCAAGCAAGTAGCCGAAATGCAAATTATGCTCTTTCGCGCTTGTAAAGCCGTGGATAAAGAAAATAAGCGGCAGCCGTTCGTCCCGCTTTTCCGGCTTGACAACATGAAGCACCGGCACATCAGCCAGCCGTTCTTTTTCAACGATGACCATGGCAGTCCAAACCCCTTCTGTCTTTTTCCATCGCTGTATAGTGTATCATATAGACAGCGATTTTGGAAAAGAGTTACACTAGAAAGCGGAAAGAATTACAAAGCAAAGGAGTCGAGCATGAAACGATATTTGATCGCGCTGGATTTAGACGGAACGCTGCTGAAAGAGGACAAAACGATTTCTCCGTTCACGAAAGACATCATCGGCCGCGCCATCGACGCTGGCCATCTCGTCGTCATCGCCACAGGCCGGCCGTACCGGGCGAGCCGCATGTATTACGAGGAACTCGGGCTTACGACGCCGATCATCAATTTCAACGGCGCGTTTGTCCACCATCCACGCCAGCCGTCGTGGGAGATGCGCCATTTTCCGTTACCGTTGGCGATCGTGAAAGACATTGTCGAACTTGGGGAAACGTATCGAATCAAAAACATTTTGGCGGAAGTGATGGACGACGTCTATTTCCACGAACATGACGACGTCCTGCTCGACATCGTCCGCCTCGGCAACCCGACCGTGGAAATCGGCGACTTGCGCCTTTCGCTTGGCAAAGACCCGACGAGCGTGCTCGTGTATACGGATGGCGACCATATCGAGCAAATCCAATCGCATTTGTCGCACGTCTACGCCAACGTCGTGCATCACCGGCGCTGGAGCGAACCGTGGCATGTCATTGAAATCATCCGCCATGGCGTCCATAAAGCGGCTGGATTGAAACAAGTGGCGGACTACTTCGGCATCCCGCGGGAGCGCGTTATCGCTTTTGGCGATGAAGACAACGATCTCGAAATGATCGATTGGGCTGGTCTTGGCGTCGCCATGGGCAATGCCATTGAGCCGCTAAAAACCGTAGCCGATGACATGACAGCGAGCAATGAAGAAGACGGTATCGGTTTGTACTTGCAAGACGTTCTAGGCCTGTAGCTTTCCTCCTATTCAAAAAGCTCCGCCGCGAATGCCGTCTTGCCGCCCTTCCGATGCCATCGGCCCATGAGATTCTCCATCGAGCGAAACGAGTGAATGAGCGGTTGTTTGTAACGAATTTCCTTACTACTGTTCCCCCCATGCGGTTACACTATACGTGACGCAACGTGCGTCTTCATTTTTTAAAGGGGGAATCGGTCATGGGCAAACGAAACAAATCGAAGCGTTTCGTCCAGCAAAGCGTCGATGCGGTTGAACGGCATGACAAGCGAATCCCTTATCACTTGACGTACGCCGAGGCGGAAGCGCGCAAGGCGGAAAAAGCGGTCGAAACGTCGCTTGGAGGCGCGTAACGATGGGCAATCGTCTATTTCAGGAAGCGCGCAAAGCAGTCGCGCAGGCGAAACAAGCCGCCAGCGGCAAGATTGACATGAGCGTGGACCGCGCCATTGCCATCGCCAAAAACGCCTTGTCATCCGCGTACGCGCATTCCAACACGGCGGAAAAAGCGCAGTTGCGTCAATTTCAAGCTGAGCTTGATCAAATCACCCAATGAAAGGCTGCGGGCCATCCGCAGCCTTCTTTCTGATTCATCGTCTTTTACTTTCCATATTGTGTTTCCACGCCAAAACCGATACACTAAACCTATGAACCGTCATTCATCCCGCCCAAGGAGGGAACGGATATGTCCATTCAAATCATCACCGACAGCGGAGCGGATTTACCGCAGTCGTACATTCGCGAGCACCGCATCGCGTTTTTGCCGCTTGTCGTTTATTGGAACGGTCAAGATTACGAAGACGGCATTACGATCGAACCGAAGCAAGTATATGACGCCATGCGCCAAGGGCATACGGTGAAAACGGCACAGCCGAGCCCGCTGGCGATGAAGGAACTGTTTTTGCCATACGCCAAAGAAAATCGGCCATGTTTGTACATCGCCTTTTCATCGAAATTATCCGGTACATACCAAACGGCGATGGCCGTGCGCAGCGAGCTGCTTGATGAATATCCGGAATTTCGCCTGACGATCATCGACTCGAAATGCGCCTCTCTTGGCCAAGGGCTCGCCGTCATGAAAGCGGTCGAGCTGGCGGAGCGAAACACACCGTACAACTTGCTTTGTGAAACGATCGAATCGTACTGCCGCCATATGGAGCACATTTTCACCGTCGACAACTTGGACTACCTCGCGCGCGGCGGCCGCATCAGCAAAGCCGCCGCGGCGTTCGGCGGGCTGCTCAACATCAAGCCGCTTCTCCATGTCGAAGACGGAGCGCTTGTCCCGCTTGAAAAACTGCGCGGGCGGAAAAAAGTGTTGAAACGAATGGTCGAGTTGATGGGTGAACGCGGCGACGATCTGCAAAAGCAAACGATCGGCATCAGCCACGCGGATGACGAAGAAACGGCGCTTGAGCTGAAGCGGATGATCGAAGAAACACACGGCTGCACGCGCTTTTTCCTCTCCGACATCGGCAGCGCCATCGGCGCCCACGCCGGGCCGGGGACGATTGCGTTGTTCTTTTTGAACAAGTATATGGAAATATAACACGGTTCGCCGTGACAAAGGCGCCTCTGACAGCCTAGGCGCCTTTGTTCATCATCGGAGTTGATCGAGAAGATTGTAGTAGTAGTATGTTTTGGACCGCATCCGCCCATCCGAAAAAATGAGCTTCTGCTCCTCAAACCGATTCAAATAGCGCCGAACCGTCGCTTCCGGCAAACCGGTCAACTCCGCCATCTGCTTAGCGGTAAAAATCGGATGCTGGAACATGACATTGACAACGGTTCGAATATTCTGGCTGTTCACAAGCGCGCTCGCCTTTTCCAAATCCTCTTCATACAAATCGTTTACTTTTTGAATCAATCGAACATTTTGTTTTGCTTGTAAATGGACGCATTGCAAGAAAAACTGAATCCATGGCGTCCAGTCGCCTTTGTAACGGGTATCATTCAAATAGCGGTAATTTCCATAAACTACCTCACCGCATTTCAATATCGTTCCTTTCCATTTGCCCATACTAATGGCGAACGACCGAAGCAAAAGGAGGGCTACCGATGCCAAACACAAGCGACAACGACAAAAAAGCGCGCGACAACCAAGCGAAGCGCCATGAGAAAAACATGATGCGCGAGAAAAACCGCGAAGCCGGGAAGTTCGCGTATTCGAAGAAGACGGATCATTTATGATGGGCATAAAACGAAAGGCGGCTCAATCGCCGCTTTTTTGTTTTGTCTTCCTTCATTTCCACACCATTCCCTATTCCCAACCAAAAGGCGACATGGACCTTCTAGTCCTTTGCTTATGGTTGCCTTCCTCCCCACCATTTTCTATAATGAAAGTACATCACACGCCCGGGAGGTCGCATATGTCGAAAGAAAGTTCGTTCGATATCGTATCGAAAGTCGATTTGGCGGAAGTGGCGAACGCCATCAACATCGCCATGAAAGAAATCAAGACGCGCTATGACTTCAAAGGAAGCAAAAGCGACATTTCGCTCGAGAAAGACGAGCTCGTTCTCATCTCCGACGACGAGTTTAAGCTTGAGCAGCTGAAAGATGTGCTCATCGGCAAGCTCATTAAGCGCGGGGTGGCGACGAAAAACATCCAATACGGCAAAATCGAGCCGGCCGCAGGCGGCACGGTGCGCCAGCGCGCCAAGCTCGTCCAAGGGATCGACAAAGAGAATGCGAAAAAGATCAACACGATCATCAAAAACACCGGCTTGAAAGTGAAAAGCCAAGTGCAAGACGACCAAATCCGCGTCAGCGGCAAAAGCAAAGACGACTTGCAAAAGGTGATCGCCGCCATTCGCGAAGCCGATTTGCCGATTGACGTGCAGTTTGTAAACTACCGCTGAAACAGGCAGAAGCGCGCTGCTGCCTGTTTTTTCATAAATAGAAACCTTTCGTTATGGGGGAGGAAGCAAGCGTGTCTGATTGGGGGATGATCGTTTCGTTTCTTCTCGGTTTTTCCTTTCAATGGGTAGCCAAAAAGTTAGAAAAATGGAACGCAGCCTTATACGCCCGCCTATTCGCTGCATTGATTGGAGCTGTTTGGGCATGGTGCGGTTTTGTTCAAGGCGGATTGCTGCAGTCTGTTGCGATGCTCGGCGCGTTTTGGCTCAGTTACGAAGTCATCCCGCTGCCGAAACAAAACCGCGTGCCAACATATGACATCATTACCGAACTGCAATCGAAAGGAGCAAAAGAAATTCTTGTTCCACGCGAAAAAAAGCGAGCGTTGCTTGACATCGGCTTCTCCTCCTTATTCATCGGCATCGCCATTCCTTACTTTTGGATCGGCTCTCCATCTCCCGTTGTAGAGCTGTTTCTCCTATACGGCTTTTTATCGATGGCGACACGGCTTTTCAAACGGATGGCGCTTTTTCGTTCGCTCCGCCTGTTTTATGACCAAAACGACCATGCGCTCTATCTCATCTCTTCCGTTGAGGCGAAACGATATCCATTGGATCAGTGCGTTGACATCCAAGTGTATACAGCCCCGGATATTTTGCAGCTATTCCATCTGTTTCACTTGTTCTCCCCTCATGCCGACTATACGGTCAACATGGGAAAAACGTGGAAGCTGTCGTTTGACGGGGAACGAGTGTATCTCAATCCTGGATCGCTGGCATCAATGAACATCTTTCCAAAACCGTTGTCTTCGCAGAAAGAGATTCGCATCCAGCCGTTTTATCATCCAAGCAATTGGAAGCGGATGCTTGGAAAAGCGTATTTTTCTGCTATTGTCAAAGGGGTCGGAGCTTACGCCGCCCTTCTTGCCTTGCTGGCGTATTGGAAAGTCGATTCCATCACCATTATCGCCGCCATTCTCTTTTTTTGGGCAATCAACCTATTCATTTCTGATCGAGTTTTGAAAATCGCTCTCGATATGAAACCGGTCACGAATCCACCTATCCAGCACATCATTCGGACCATTTGCGCACGGGCCGGCCTCCCCCGTCTTGCAGTTTATACAACAGAGTCAAGCGACTACAACGGCTTTGCGGCAGGCCCTTACATCGGTCGATCGCTGATCGCCTTGACATCGGAAACGTTGAAACTTCCGCGCGATGCGTTGGCAGGGGTCATCGCCCACGAAGCCGTCCATGTCAAAAAGCGGGACGTTTTAACATTCTTCAGTCGAGAAGTCTCCCACTTCTAAATCTTGCGAAGCTTGATGAAAGTGGGAGATGAATCGACTTCGGACAAGGACAGGCTTTTGCCTGTTCAATTGTCCGACCCTGTGGTAAAATAAACCTATGCCGTTCTTTCATAACTGGATATAGGAGGTTGCATGGAGAAAATAAAATGCGAAAACCAAGCGGATCCTTCCATGCGTAAAATATCCAAGGTACAAAAGAACTCCGAATTGTCGGACATCTAGGGTTGGAACGACCCGAAGTCACGCTCAGGGAGACGAAAGGCGGCTTTCGTCGTGGAACTGAGAAGCTCCCACTTCAAGCTTTAGCTAAGTGGTGAGTAGTTCACACAGGTAACCATCATCAGACGCCAACCACCCTTCCGATCAGAACACCGGCAACAATGATCACCAACGCCGCCCCGACAATCGGTTCGACAAGGCGCATCGCCTCTCCTTCCCCGCTGGGGCGGCCGATCACTGCAGCACCCAAAGCAAGACTGAAGAAGTGATTCTTAATCTGTTATCGATATTTCCGAATGGCGGGCATCCAATATGTGCATCTTCACCGTGCCACCAAGATAGTGTCGTACCGAATAAGCCAGTTCCTCTAATGCTTGATGAAGCGCCTCATGCCTCGTATCATCAATCGATTCGATGCAAAGAAAGGCATGCTTCGTCTGTTCGGTGAGCATTGTTCGTTGGGCTTCCCGCCAATTCCAGCAGCGGCATATGGCGCCCACGTCATCTTTATACACGATTTCTCCTTCATATGGCGGGTCGTTTTCCTCTCCTCCCAACGGGATGAACGGTTCATGACCATCCGCCAGCGCCAGCCGGATGTCGCCGACAAACTTGTCGATATCCTCTCCTCCGCATGGAAGCCCGTAACGCAATGAAACAGAATTATAAATATCCACAAGCGGATTGATCGTTCGGATGTGCTGACCGTTTTTCACTCTTTTCAACAGCGCTTCAACCGAACAACGCGCCCCTTTTTTCGTTCTGAATCGTCGAAACGCCTCTCGCCAAACACCGATGACGGGGTTGCGGCTCAACTCTTCAAACTCTAGGAATTTCCGCGCCTCTTTCTCCGCCTCCTGCAGCATTTGTTCGTAAACGCTGGCATTCTTGATGCTGTTGTCAATCCCTTGGGCAACGACCACACCGATTTTGGCATGGGGAAATATGGCCCAAACATCGTCTTCAACAACAAAACGTGTCATCATTCACTCCTCCATTCTCTTACGGTTTCGAAGGGCTCGCCAATGCGGAGAATAGTCCTAACAAGATATAACAACAGCCCGCCACCCGGTTCATCACCTTCATGCTTCCTTTCTTGGCAGCCAGCCGTTTGCGGATGCCCGCGGCCAACATGGCGTACAAGCTGTCATTTAGCAAGGCGAGAACAACAAATATCGCCCCTAAAAGCAAAAATTGACCAGCCACCAATCCAGCAGAAGGCGAAATAAATTGCGGAAAAAAGGCAAGAAAAAAGAGCGCTGTTTTTGGATTGGTCACTTCGACAAATAGAGATTCGTAAAACACTTGCGCCAATGTTTTCTCCTTGGCCTTCGTGTTCGGGATTTCCTCATCCTTGGTGGAAGCAAAAAATAACGTTTTGCCTCCCAAATAGATAAGATAAACGGCTCCTAAATATTTGATCATCGTAAAGGCAGCCGCCGATGTCATCAAAATCGCGGAAACGCCCACGGCTCCAAGGACAACATGGACAGCGCCACCCAATGCCACGCCAAACACCGCTACAACTCCTGCTTTCGTTCCTTGACCGATGCTTCTAGCCACAATGTACAATACCGCCGGTCCGGGGACGATGAGCAGTGCCGCGGCTGCCACTATAAACACACCGATCGTCGAAAGCCCCATCCTCACATCTCACTCCTTCATTTTCTATTTCACTGCTGTTGCTTTTTCATCAGGGAAGCGATTCGCTTTTCGTTTTCAAATGGCATTTGCTCGAGTTGCTTGATGATCCGTTCTTGTCGGTATGCAGGATGATTTTGGCTTAACTTGGCTTTTCCCTCGATTCGCTTGATGATGATTTTGAAGGCTTGAATTCCTTTGTTCATGCCGGACAGCATCCCGGCATCGACCTCTGACAGCTGGTAACGGCTGCCCGGCGCTTCGTATTTTTCTACCATATCGTGCAGCGACTGCATGATTTCTTCTTCATCGTCGATCAACTCCACGTTCCCGTACACATGGACAGCCACATAATTCCATGTTGGCACCGCCTGGTTCGTTTCATACCAGGAAGGAGAAATATAACAATGCGGACCGTGGAAAATCGCCAAGACCGTCTGACGTTGAATGTCGTTCCATTGCGGATTAGAACGGGCAAAATGGCCGTACAAACACGTTTTCTCCCGATCGAGCAACAGCGGCAAATGGGTAGCAAACAGCTCCCCTTGATGCATCGACACCAAGGTGGCAAAACTGTTCTCCTCGATCACCTCATAGACGACAGACATATCGTTGATGGCAAAATGCTTCGGAATATACATCAGTCCTCTCCCCCATCTTTTCAATTACAGCATTCCATTCTTCACAATGTATAATATAATCAAAACTGACATAAAAAAAGTGACAATAACAAAAAAATAAACATGTCAGGAGGATGAACATGAAGACGATCATTTTTGACTTGAAGGACGGCTCGCCTAAATACAAGCAAATCTACGAAAAATTGAAATCATTGATTGAACAAGGCGACATTCAAGCCAATGAGCCGCTACCTTCCATTCGCCAACTCGCCGAATCATTGAATGTCAGCCGGAACACAACTTTAATGGCTTACGAACAGCTGGTAGCGGAAGGATATATTCGCGCGGAAAAACGAAAAGGGTATTTTGCCAATGAAGTGGAACCTCTTTTCATTCCAAAAGCCCGCATTTCTGCACGCCAATCGGCAAGGGAAGCAGCAACGTCCGTTGTTGTCGATTTTCGCGCCGATACCGTCGATGCCGATCATTTTCCCGTTAAAGCATGGAGAAGAATTTCCAATCAAGTATTGACGGCCAAAGGATGTTTCCGCTATGGGGATCCGTTTGGGGAATTATGCTTGCGCAAGCAAATCGCCATCTACCTTCTCGAATCCCGCGGGGTGATCACAGAGCCAAACGCCATCATCATCGGAAGCAGCACGCAGCAAATACTTCTCTCCCTTGGCCATATTCTAAAAGATGAGTTCAACAGCGTGATCGTCGAAGACCCTGGTTATGACGGCGCCAGAGAAGCGTTTTTGTTTCACCGCTTTCAGCTGGAAACGGTGCCTGTTTCCGAAACCGGCATCGATCTTTCACCGCTCGAGAACAGGCGATCGCGGCTCATCTATGTCACCCCTTCACATCAAAGCCCCATGGGAGTAAGCATGCCGATCCAGCAACGGCACAGGCTCATTCAATGGGTGAACAACGTCGATGGCTATATTATCGAGGACGATTACGACAGCGAATTCCGTTACACGCAAAAACCGTTTCCTGCTCTTGCCTCCATTGATTCTGCAAAAGTCATTTATCTGGGCAATTTCTCAAAATCGTTTCTGCCTGGGATTCGCTTAAGCTACATGGTGTTGCCGCCGTCGCTTTTGTACCGTTATCAGCAGCAGTTTCGCCTTTTCGAAAGCACTGCGTCCATCCTCAGCCAATTGGCGATGGCCAAATTTATGGAGGAGGGGGAATGGGGCCGCCATATTAAACGCATGCGCCTCGTGTACAAACGAAAAATGGAGCATTTAACATCATTACTGCGAAAAGCATTTGGGGATATGATCTCCATTATTGGCGAACAGTCCGGTTTATACGTGTTAATCAAAGTTCATTCCGATTGTTCAGAAGAACAGCTACTTCAACGCGCCCTATCGTGTGGGGTAAAAGTGTATCCCACTTCGCGCTATTTTGTGAACCAACGGCCAGACCAACCCATGATCAAGATCGGTTTTAGTGGCTTGTCGCTCGAGGATATTGAGCTTGGAGTAAAACTGCTCAAAAAAGCATGGTGTTGACGACGACTTCACGGAAAACGACCCTCTTTTTACACAAGCTCACGGAATCCCTGTCTTGGCATGTATTTTTTATCGGTTTCTAATGTCACGATAATTTTAAATATCTACATTTTTTGTATAATATACTTAAGTTTTAATAAAGAAAGAGAATATGTAAAACATGCTCCGTCTCAAGTCCCTTCGAGTTGGTAATAATCCTTTGGGTGTTTAGTGCAAAATAAAAATACACAGATCTGCAGAGAATTTGGCTTAGGCCAACTTGACATGGAGTGGGGGGCGTGATAGCCTTTTTAGGCATAGCCAGCCCTTGATATTGCTGGCTTCTTGGCTTTTTCATCACGCCCCCATAGGCTCCATATCAAGTTGTAATTCTCTGCACTTTTCCTTGCAAAACTCTGCACTTTTTCTTTGCAAAAAACACCTTTGGGGTGGTCCTCAAGATTTTTCAAGACCACCCTAGCTTATTAAATGGAAAGGGTAGAAAAAAATGATTGCCGTGCAAGACGTAAACAAAATCTATCCGCCAAACCGCCAAGTATTACATAATGTTTCCCTCGAACTGGTTGAAGGGGATCGACTTATTCTTTTAGGGCCGAATGGAGCCGGAAAGACTACTTTAATAAGGTGCATCATCGGGCTTACTGCACCAGACAGCGGTAGCATCTATGTAAATGGAGTGGATGTTGTCCGCCATCCAGATGAAGCGCGCGAGTCGATTGCGGTCGTATTTGAAGAAGCTGACAACTCCTATTCCTATTTAACTGTTTTGGAAAATCTCTTATACTTCGGCTTGCTGAACAAATGGAGTCGTGCTGAAGCAAAACGAAGAGCCGAACGAATGATGGCCGTGTTGAATCTAACCCCATACGCTGAGCGTCTTACCCAAACCCTTTCACGTGGGATGAAACAAAAACTGGCATTTGCGATCGCCTTAATGAAAGGAGCGCCGTTTTTGTTCCTTGATGAGCCAACTCTTGGCCTTGATGTTGAGTCGCAGCATCATATCCGAACAATGTTAACGGAAGAAAACCAATGGTGGAAAGCCGTTCTCATCACCACCCACGACATTCCTTTTGCCCACGCCGTTGGAAATAGGTTTGTCTTTATCCAAGACGGAAAAATCGTTTGGAGCGGCACAAAAGAACATTTTTCAACTCCAGACGACCTTGAAACTCATTTTTTGGCCGCTATTCGTTCCAATCTATCCGCCTAAGGAGGTGAGTCGGTTGTCCCCGCAAATTTTGAATGTAGTATTGGCGTCCTTTTTGAAAAAAAGAGCAGAGTATCGTCGGTATTGGTTCGATTTTACCGTTGGGCTTATCATTAAATTTGTCTTTTTTCTCGGCACGCTGTACGCAAGCCCGATACAGACCGGAAAAGAAGCGACGGTCAAACTGTTCGGTTTCAGCCTTTGGTACTTAAGCGCTCATTTGATCTCGAAGCTCGGCAACACGGTGATCGAAGAAGCGTATCTCGGCACCGCCGAGCAAGTGCTTTCCACCAAGACTGCTCCATGGAAAATTTTGATCGGCGTGGTGATCGCTGAAGTCGCGTTATCGTCCATGTGGGTGGCGCTCTTTTTCGTTTGTGCGGCTTTGATGATTGGATTTTCCGAAATTCTCTCGGGAATATTATCCATGATAACGGAGATCGTCGTATTTGGCGGCGTAAGCCTAATCGGGATGACGGGAATCGGTGTGTTCATTTTAGGACTGTCCCTTCGCTTAAAGCAAGTTGGGGCCGTTACCGAGGTGCTGCTTTATTATTTATTGATCTTCTCAGGATTTTTTCTATCTTCGAATTTATTGCCGACAGCTTTTCATATTCTCAACTACTTTTCTCCCCTTTCTTGGGCCGTGCAAGGAGTGAATGAAGGATGGCCCGTATTCTTTCCTGCTCTCGGCATCTCGCTATTATGGCTGGCCATGGGCTCATTGGTCTTGAAGCAACAATGGCATTGGGCGAGAAAAAACGGAAAAATCGGAAGCTACGTATAAAAGAGCGGACGTTATCCCTCACATTTCGCACCCTTTCGGCGAAAATCGAGAGGATGTTTTCGCGACCATGCCGAATGAATCCTCCGCACTCAGGGAAAGCAAAGGAGTTTTCATAACACGGACGTCTTGCGCGAAGGGGACTCTCTTTATTTACAACGCCGCCTGCGAACATCAATTTATCAACACGGGCAAAGAAGAGTGCCGCTATTATCTGATTATTCACTCGCCCGCTTCGAAAACATGACTCGGAGTCATGTCCGCCCAAAGCGTTGCCTTTTTTGATTTTTGCCATCACATGGCAAGAAATCACGACATCGATGGCGAATATAAAGAGATGACCTTTCTTTGACGGGGGGATGTGAATGAACATCGGCCAAGAATATTTGCGAGTGGTGCGCGCACGCTTTCTTGACATGAAAAAGACCGCCGAACGGGCTATGGACCAATGTTCGGAGGAACAGCTGTTCCATTGCTTTCATGAGGAGGCAAACAGCATCGCCATCATTGTCAAACATATGAGCGGAAATATGGTGTCGCGCTGGACAGACTTTTTGTCGTCGGATGGGGAAAAACCGGACCGAAACCGCGATGATGAGTTTATCAACGACTTCCATACGCGCAAAGAAGTCATGGCTTGCTGGGAAAAGGGGTGGTCTGCTTTCTTTCAGACGCTGAACGAACTGCAAGAAACGGATTTGTTGCGGACGGTCACGATCCGCGGCGAACCCCATTCCGTCATCGAAGCCATTGAGCGGCAAATGTACCATTATTCGTATCATATCGGGCAAATCGTCTATATCGCGAAACAGCTGAACGCAAACAACTGGAAAACACTGACCATACCAAGAAATCGAAAAACAACATAGGCAACTCCTTATTCGAATCATCATGCAAACGTCATCCACCTATTGGAACCGTCAACCGATAAAGGTGGATGGCTTCTTTTTGTTGCTTGTTGTTCCTTCCCAATCATATCGCTTATCGGGATCACAGTCAGCGCCTTGAAAGTTTCACAATACCGACCAACAAACAAACCATCCCTGCTCCCCACGCCAGCCCCGCCTTGCCAAGAAGGAGGGAGATTTCTTCGGATGCCTGCACATGGGTAAGGTCAAACTTGATTGCTCTCAATGCAAAGTAGGCAGCAATAGAGAACAGCAGAAAATGAGCAAACATCCAATGCCATGCGGAACGATGCAGCCGGTCCTTCCGCCAAAGAAAAACAACCGTTATGATGGCGACCAACATCACTCCGGAAAAACCACCGATGAGCAAATCCATCACATCTTCTTCCATGGGCAAGTGTTTATGCATGTTTCCGACCCCTTTCATCAAGGTGAGGTAATATTTTATACTTCTCTTTCCATTCCCCCTCTTCCTTTTTCCAAATATTCAAACATTCATCACAATCATCTTCGAGCAGAGAGTTCATGCGTTATTCGGCAATAAGAAAAGGTGTCCTATCTCTTTTGGGACACTCATTTGATAAGTTCGAATTTTCGAACAAAATTGCCGAACATTTGGAGAAAATGGACGAAATCTTGGCACGCTTCCCCTATCAAATTTCTTTAGGAGCTGTTGAAGCATGTTTATTTCTTCCAACCGTTTATTCGCAAATTCTGAGGAAGTCGACTTTTCAAATTGAGAACTTGCTTGTTTTAAATGTTCTTTCACTTTATCACCACCCCCTCTTCTTCACCATTATTACTTGGCACGATTTTTGCGTTTCATAGTAGGCGAAACCAAAAAACTTTATAAGGAGATGGTGAGAAATGAAAGCCGCCGTTGTTCACAAATTCAAGCAAAAACTTCAAATTGAAGAAGTGGAGAAACCAAAACTAGGATATGGCGAAGTGCTTGTGAAAATTGAAGCTTGTGGCGTCTGCCATACCGATTTGCATGCGGCTCATGGGGATTGGCCGGTAAAACCGAAACTTCCACTTATTCCTGGTCATGAAGGGGTAGGAATTGTTGTTGAGATCGGTGAGGGAGTGAAATCAATCCAAATTGGCGACCGTGTTGGCATTCCATGGTTATACTCAGCATGCGGTGAATGTGAATATTGTTTAAGCGGTCAAGAAACACTTTGTCCACATCAATTAAACGGTGGATACTCTGTCGATGGCAGTTATGCAGAATATTGCAAAGCCCCGGCCAATTATGTCGCACGAATTCCTAAAAACCTCGATCCCGTACAAGTTGCTCCTATTCTTTGTGCTGGGGTCACAACGTATAAAGCATTAAAAGTTTCAAATGCCAAGCCTGGCGAATGGGTCGCTATTTATGGAATCGGGGGATTGGGCCATATTGCTCTTCAATATGCCAAGGCAATGGGATTAAATGTTGTTGCTGTTGATATCAGTGATGAAAAGGCAGAACTTGCGGCAAAGTTGGGTGCTGATATTACGATCAATGGATTGCAAGAAGACCCTGTAGCAGCCATTCGTGAAAAAGTAGGCGGAGTACAAGCGGCTATTAGCGTTGCTGTAACGAAAAAAGCGTTCGAACAAGCTTATCAATCCGTGCGACGCGGCGGCTGCCTTGTCATAGTTGGACTGCCTCACGATGAACTGCCGATTCCTATTTTTGACACTGTATTAAATGGCGTTACGATAAAAGGTTCGATCGTCGGTACACGAAAAGATATGCAAGAAGCTCTAGATTTCGCCGCACGCGGAAAAGTTCGCCCTATTGTGGAAGCGGTACCATTAGAAAAAATTAACGAAGTATTTGAACGGATGGAAAAAGGTCAAATCAATGGCCGCGTTGTTTTAACAATGTAACACAAAGCAGCAGAAGAACAACCCTAAATTTCCTAGAGGAACGATGGAAAATAGCGATTTTTTCGGCATTGTCTGTTTTTGGTTTAGGAGTGGATTGATATCATAAGGTTTCCCATTTTGAGAAATCGACCTGTTCCACCACAACGCCTATCATCTGCTTTCTAGAAAACATTACGGTGCCTATTATATCAAGCTCTTAGGGGACGATTCCCCCTCCCCTAAGAGCAGCTACTTTATAAGACGCAATGGCCATAAGAGTATATCTGAATGGAAAATAGCTTAATTTAAACATCTTTCTGAAACTTTATGACACAAGGAGGATGCAAATGATTTACAGCAAACCAGGCGAAAAAGATGCAAAAGTTCAGTTCAAAACAAGATACGATAACTATATTAACGGAGAATGGATACCGCCTATTTCGGGTCGATATTTCCAAAATATTACACCCATAACAGGAGAAGTATTTTGTGAAGTAGCACGCTCGCAGGCTGAGGATATTGAATTGGCGTTAGATGCAGCACACGCGGCAAAAGAAGCTTGGGGAAAAACATCACCGGCTGACAGAGCGTTGATTTTAAATAAAATCGCTGATCGAATGGAAGAAAACTTAGAAATGTTAGCGGTTGCCGAAACATGGGATAACGGCAAACCAATCCGTGAAACATTAAACGCTGACCTTCCTTTAGCCATCGATCATTTTCGTTATTTCGCTGGAGCCATACGCGCTCAAGAAGGAACAATCAGCCAAATTGACGACGATACGATCGCGTACCATTTTTATGAACCACTCGGCGTTGTCGGGCAAATTATCCCATGGAATTTTCCATTATTGATGGCAGCATGGAAAATTGCTCCTGCGCTTGCTGCCGGAAACTGCATTGTGCTAAAACCAGCTGAACAAACTCCAACATCGATTATGGTGCTTATGGAGTTGATTGGTGATCTGTTGCCGCCTGGAGTGCTCAATGTTGTCAACGGGTTCGGATTAGAAGCTGGCAAACCATTAGCTTCTAGTCCACGTATCGCCAAAATCGCATTTACCGGTGAAACAACGACAGGGCGGCTGATTATGCAGTACGCTTCACAAAATATTATTCCTGTTACACTGGAATTGGGCGGCAAATCCCCAAACATCTTCTTTCCCGATGTAATGGAAAAAGACGATGACTTTTTAGATAAAGCGATTGAAGGATTTGTCATGTTCGCTTTAAACCAGGGCGAGGTTTGTACGTGCCCTTCTCGTGCTCTCATCCATGAGTCCATTTATGACGAATTTATGGAGCGCGCTCTTGAACGCGTGAAAAAGATTCGAACAGGAAATCCACTTGATACAAGCACAATGATGGGAGCACAAGCTTCAGCAGAACAAATGGAAAAAATTCTTGCATACATTGATATTGGAAAACAAGAGGGCGCCGAATGCCTAATTGGCGGCGAAAAAAACATAATCCCTGGATTCGAAAACGGGTATTATATCAAGCCAACCGTATTTAAAGGACATAATAAAATGCGTATTTTCCAAGAAGAAATTTTCGGTCCAGTAGTCTCAGTGACAACATTTAAAGATGAACAGGAAGCTTTGGAGATCGCTAATGATACGTTGTACGGCCTTGGTGCCGGGGTATGGACGAGAAACATCAACTTGGCTTACCGTTTCGGAAGAGGCATTCAGGCAGGAAGAGTTTGGACAAATTGCTACCATGCTTATCCGGCCCATGCTGCTTTTGGAGGATACAAACAATCTGGGATCGGCCGTGAAACCCATCATATGATGTTAGCGCACTATCAACAAACGAAAAATTTACTCGTTAGCTACAATCCAAAACCATTAGGATTTTTCTGATCAATCAAGCAACAAAAAGCTGATCCGAAAGTCGTTTACGCTTTTGGATCAGCTCCTTTTTCTTTTAATAAATATCTCAATGTTCGTACGCTGATATTTAATCGCTCTGCTGCTTCTTTACGATTTCCTAACGTTTCTTTTAACATTTTCATTACAAAAGATCGGCCGATTTTAGTTTCTAGTTCTTTCACTGAAGATATTACTTGTTCAAGATCTAATCGATCACTGTTTTTCCATAGTGCTAGCACACCATTCATCCATTTTTGCAAATAAGCTTCTAAGTCTTCTACTTCATCTTTTGTACTTCGCTTGTTATTCGATACTTGCCCTAAATGCAACGGAACCTTAAGCTTCTCCGGCAAATAATCAACGGTGATCACCTCTGTTTCTCCTTCCGCTAGAGTTACCGCCCTTTTAACAACATTATACAATTCTCTCACATTCCCCGGCCAATGATACTGTTTCATACGGGAAATACAGTCCTCTGAAAACGATAGAGGTGTATTTAGTTTTTTTAAAAAATAATCAATCAAAATTGGAAGATCTTCGAGCCGCTCTCGAAGCGGAGGAATGGTAAGTTTCACAACATCTAATCTATATAATAAATCCTCTCTAAACGTCTTCTCCTCGACCGCTTTTGCCAGATTGACATGCGAAGCAGCAATAATGCGTGTATTCGTTTTGCGGATCGTTTCACCCCCGACGCGAATATACTCCCCTGTTTCTAGCACTCTTAACAGTTTTACTTGCGTCGCGAGAGACGCTTCTCCAATTTCATCTAAAAATAACGTGCCACGGTTAGCAATTTCAAAAATCCCCTTTTTCTCCTTTACCGCTCCTGTGAACGCTCCTTTTTCATGTCCAAACAATTCGCTTTCTAACAGTGTTTCCGAAACAGCGCCACAATTCACCCCAATAAAAGGCTGGTCATAGCGCATGCTCGCGTTGTGGATAAAATGAGCGAGCACTTCTTTTCCAGTCCCCGTCTCTCCTTCAATCAACACGTTCACATTTTTTTTCGCAATTTTATAAGCCAATTTAAGCAAATCATTCATCTCTTTATTTGTTCCAACAATGAAACCGAGCGTCTCAGCCAGCTTATACATATCATCTTGGGATGAAAGAGGACCATCACTTAATAATTCATCGATTAATCGCTCTAACTGTTCAATATCGTCAAACGGCTTTTCAATATAGTCGTTTGCTCCATGTTTAATCGCTTCAACCGCTGTCTTTACTGTGCTATAGCCTGTCATTACAACAGCTTTACAAGAAGGACATGAGCGTTTTAACTGTTTTAATAAATTTAAACCATTTGCATCTGGAAGTTTCACATCGATGAAAGCAAGATCAAACTTGTATTGTTGAATCAACTGAAAAAAATCTTCCCCACTAAATCCAAGCTTAACCTTGTTCCCTCTTCCTTCTAATAAATGTTGGAAAAACGTCCCAACTTCCCTTTCATCATCAATAACTAAAATATTCCCCACTCATCTCCCCCCTTATTTCTTTTTTGGAAGTTTTAATATAAACTCACTTCCTTTACCAAGTTCGCTGACCACCTCAATCGTTCCACCGTGCGCCTCAGCAATCCCTAAACTGACAGACAGCCCAAGTCCGGTTCCCTTCCCTGGCCTCTTCGTTGTAAAAAATGGATTAAAAATCTCCTGTAAATATTGTTCTTCTATTCCTTTTCCGTTGTCACGAACCGATAGAACAACCCAATGCTCTCCAGCTTCAACGATCGACTTTGTTTCTATAACAATGATTTTCTCTGGAATATCTATCTCTTCAAGCGCATCTTTAGCATTTATTAATAAATTTAAAACTATTTGGCTTATCTGTTGTACGTTTCCCTCAATCAATTCAATGGAAACGTCTAATCTTTTTTGAATAATAATATTTTGTTTACAAATTTGATCACCAATTAACCCTAATACTTGTTCAACGGCATCATTTATAGAACAGTCCTCGAATCTATATTCATCTTGCCTTGAAAATGTTAATAAATTTTGAATAATAGTTTTACAACGCTTCCCGCATGAATAAATATCAAATAGCAGTTTATATATACGATCATCTTTTGAAAAAGACCTCAACAACAGTTGGGCATTGCCAAGAATGGCGGTGAGAGGGTTATTCAATTCGTGCGCAATTCCAGCAGCCATTTCCCCAATTGCAGCTAACTTTCCTGATTGAACAAGTTGGGCTTCAATCTGCAATTTTTCAGTAATGTCATTGAGATACATAATAACAGCGTACATATTTTGTTTTTCATTTAAGACGGGATAAGAACGCAATTCACATACCCGCTGTTGGATGTGAATACGCCGATGAACAGGTTTTTTTGTTTCTAAAATTTCCACGATCGGGCTTTCCTTCGGATTGATTGATAACAATTTACATATATCCTTTTTATACAAGTCACCTTGAAAAAATTCGTTAGCTGCATCGTTATATCGCAAAACATTCCCTTCTAGGTCGATGAGGAATATCATTTCTGAAACAGCACGGAACGTTTCTTCCCATTCTTTTTTACTGGTAAGTACTTCATTATAAAGACGGGCATTTTCAATGCAAACTGCCAGTTGGTCGCAAAATTGCTGAAAAAAGGACAGATCATCTTCATCATACACCACTTTTTCCTTGCTTCCTATACTCAGTACCCCGATCACCTTCCCTTTGCTAATAAGGGGGATCAATAACACGCTGCGAATTCCCAAGGCGTTATATACAGCTACTTCGACATACAAATCTTCGTCTTCTTCTATTTGATAAAAAATTTTTTCGAGCGATTGTATGACTTGCCAATAGAGCGATCGCTCTTTTGGCAAAACAAAACCAATAGGAAAATACAAAGAGTGAGCGGGATATACATTTGTTAACACTAATTTATGATTTTCACATAACGATAAGCTGATTCGTTCCACTGGAAAAATTGTTTTCAATTTATCTATACTATTTTTTAACATTTCATCCATTGACATATCAATATTAAAACTTTTGGTAATATCATTAATAATCTCCAACTGCATATTTTTCTTTTTTAACTCTATCACCATCTTTTTTAATTCTGTGTAATAACTTTTTTTCGAAGATTGAACTCCTGTTAAAAGGCTAATGAGCTGTTGCCGGTCATTCATTTTGTTTACCACGCCTTTCTGAATATTCCTTCAATTTCTTCTACAGTGATATCACGAGGGTTGGTGATCATACATGCGTCATGAAAGGCAACCAAACTCATTTTCCGTATTTCTTCTTGTTTCACTCCTATATCAGATAATCGCTGTGGCACCCCAATATCCTCTGCCAATTGTTTTACATATTCAATTGTTTTTCTTCCCGCTTCCATATAAGACATGCCACGAGTATCCATTCCGAGAAAACAAGCAATATCAGCAAATTTTTTCGGATTCGCCAACAGATTGAACTCCATCACATGCGGAAGCAATATAGAGTTTATATCCCCATGAAGAAGAGGATACCTTCCCCCGACAGCATGGGACATTGCATGAACAGCGCCTAAAATCGCGTTAGAAAAAGCCAATCCTGCCTGCAAACTCGCCATTGCCATATTGGTTTTTGCCTCTTGGTTGATTTTAGAGGCGACAGAAGGGCGCAAATATTTTCCTACTAAAGAAATAGCGTTTTGAGCTTGAACGTCTGTAAGCGGTGTAGCTGCTAGACTTACATACGCCTCAATGCCATGCGTTAAAACATCTAATCCTGTTGAGGCAGTTAAATGAGCGCTTTTTGTCGACAATGTTTCTGGATCAATAATTGCAATATCAGGAATAAGAGATCGGGAAATGATCGTCATCTTTTTTTTCTCTTTTGTATTAACAATAACAGAAAATTGGGATACTTCTGATCCTGACCCTGCTGTTGTTGGAACCATCACTTGAGGAGGAAGGGGCAATTGAATTTTATCCACTCCCTCATATTCATGAATTTGTCCCCCGTTTGTAGCAAGAATGGCGACAGCCTTTGCGGCATCAATAGAACTGCCTCCACCGATTCCAATGATAGCATCGCATTCATTCTCAAGATATGCTTCACAGCCTTTTTTTACTTCTTCGTCCTTTGGATTTATTGTTACATCACAAAATGTCGTGTATTTTAATCCTACTTGCCTGCAACTCTTAATGACAACATCGAGCCAACCAGCTTCCGTAACACCTGGATCGCTGACAATCAACACATTTGTCGCACCAAGCCTTAGACAACTTTCCCCTACTTGATGAATGGAACCGTTACCAAAAATCACTTCGGGCATCACGAACTTATGAATGTTCATCCTCGTGCCCCCTTATTGGCCATCTGCATTTTATTGCTCAACAACCTTATGTTTTAAGCACTCATTCGACATCCCGGATGAGAAATCCTCCTGATTTTCTGCAGGAGAAGGAGAAATGAGAAAGCGAGCGCCAACCCTCGTGAATGAAGGCGTACGCTCGCTTCGCCGATAGAACGCTGCTTCGTTTGTTTATTTTTGCTGCATCTTAAACTCCAAAAACAGCTCGTTGTAGTAGGCGAGCATTCGCTTTCCTAAGTTTTCGTACACTTCGAGATGCCCTGCTGAATCCAAATCGGGGTAAAAGCGCCGATCGCCCGCGATGTCTTTTGGCAAATAGGCAAGCGCCTTTTTATTCGGCGTCGAATAGCCGACATACTCGGCGTTTTGCGCCGCGTGTTTCGGGTCGAGCATAAAATTGATAAACGCGTGCGCTCCTTCGATGTTTTTCGCTGTTTTCGGAATGACCATGTTGTCAAACCATAGGTTGGATCCTTCTTTCGGCACGACATAGTCGAGCTTGTCGTTTTCGGAAATAATTTCCGCCGCATCACCCGACCAAACGACGCCAATGGCCGCCTCTTCATTAGCGAGAAGCAGCTTGATTTCATCGCCGACAATCGCCTTCACATTCGGCATGAGTCGATCGAGTTTCCGCTTTGCTTCTTGCAAATGGGCTTTGTTCGTATCGTTAAGCGAATAGCCGAGGCTGTTTAACGCCATCCCCATCACTTCCCGCGCCCCATCGACAAGCAAAATTTGATTGCGCAAGTCCGGATCCCATAAGTCGTTCCAGCTTGTGATTGTCTTGCCGCCAAGCATCTCGCGGTTGTAGACGATGCCGACCGTTCCCCAAAAATACGGCACTGAATACCGGTTGTGCGGGTCAAACGGCAAGTTGAGGAACCGCGGTTCGATATATTGTAAATTCGGCAGCTTGTCGTGATCGAGCGGCAACAGCAGGTTTTCCTCGATCATTTTGCTGATGGCGTAGTCCGATGGAACGGCGACATCAAACGTCGCCCCGCCTTGGGCGATTTTCGCCATCATCGCCTCGTTGGAATCGAACGTTTGGTAAATCACTTTCCACCCTGTCTCTTTTTCAAACTCTCGAATGAGCGCAGGGTCGATGTAATCGCCCCAGTTGTAAACGGTCACCGTTTTGCCTCCGCCGTACCCTTCCGCTTCGTTCAACCGGTGGGTGATGAACATGAGGACGAACGCCGCGATGAACACGGCCGCAAACCCTTGGACAAGCCGTTTCACCTACTTTCGCCCCCCTATCCCGTACATTCGGCCGCCTTTTTGGCTGAGCACATAATAACCGATGACAAGCAGCATCGTAAATAAAAATAGCAGCGTCGACAGCGCATTGATCGATAAGGAAATGCCCTGGCGCGCCCGCGAATAAATTTCCACCGATAGAGTCGAGAAACCATTTCCCGTGACAAAAAACGTCACGGCAAAGTCATCGAGCGAATACGTAAGCGCCATGAAAAAGCCCGCCCATATGCTTGGCGCCAAAAACGGCAGCACGACGCTTGACAGCACTTGCCAAGGCCCTGCTCCTAAATCTCTAGCCGCATCAATCAGCGTCGGGCTCATTTCCTCGAGTTTCGGCAGCACCATCAACACGACAATCGGCACGCTAAAAGCAATATGAGACAACAGCACGGACGTAAACCCAAGCTTGATGCCGGCCACCGTAAACAGCAGCAAAAACGAAGCGCCGATGATGACATCCGGGCTGACGATCAGCACGTTGTTGAGGGCAAGAAGGGCGTTTTTCGTCCGCTGCCGCTTGACATAGTAAATGGCCAATGCCCCAATGACGCCTAAAATCGTCGCGATCGCCGCGGACAATAAGGCGATGACAAGCGTATTCAGCACGATCATCAACAATCGATCGTCCGACAATACATCGCGGTACCATTCCAAGGTGAACGATTGAAAATCGTGCATCGCTCCGCCGCTGTTGAACGAATAATACATCAAATACACAATCGGCGTATACATCACGGCAAACACAATCAAAAGATACACGCGCCCCCACCAATGCGTCCGTTTCATCGGCTTCCCTCTTTCCTTCCGGTTCCTGTCAGGACGACAATGACGGCCATCGCCGCCATTAAAACAACCGCGATCGTCGCCCCCATCCCCCAATCTTGCGTGACAAGGAAGTGCTGCTCAATAGCGGTGCCAAGCGTAATGACGCGGTTGCCTGCGACAAGGCGCGTAATCATAAACAATGACAGCGCCGGGATGAACACCGCTTGGCAGCCGGCCTTCACCCCGCCAAGCGTGAGCGGGAAGACGACGCGGCGGAACGTCGTCCAAGCCGAAGCGCCCAAATCGCGGGCGGCATCAATGAGTGACGGCGGCAATTCTTCAAGAGCATTAAAAATCGGCAGCACCATAAACGGAATAAAAATGTACACCGATACAAACACAAAGCTGAAATCGGTAAACAACAGCTGCCGCGGCCCGACGCCGAGCGTCTGCAACAGAGCGTTGGCCAACCCGTACGTGCCGAACAGCCCTAAAAACGCATACACCTTCAGCAGCAAATTCACCCACATCGGCAAAATAAGCAACAACAGCCATAACTGCTTGTGCCTCGTCTTTGTCAGCCAATAGGCGGTTGGATAGCCAATCAACAGCGACACAAGGGTAATCAAAAACGCGTACCAAAACGAATACGCCATCATTTTCAAATAAATGGGCGTCAACACTTTTTCATAATTCGCCACCGTCCAATGTCCGTCTATATCCAAAAACGATTCATATAATAAAAAGACGATCGGAGCGATGACAAACAACACCAACCAAATGCCATAAGGGACTAAATACCAGTTCCGCCACGCCCGTTCCGTCATGCGCCCTCATCCTCCCTTTCGACTCGCATGACGTGAATCGCTTCCGGTTCAAAACGAAGGCCGACCGTTTCCCCGACTTCCGCCTTTTTCGTCGAATGGACAAGCCATTCGTTGCCGTTTTCATCGTAGCCGCAAATTTCGTAATGGACGCCTCGGAATAAGAGCGAATCAACACGAATGACAATCTGGCCGTCTCCCGGCGCCACGAGTTCCAAATCTTCCGGGCGGATGACGACGTCGACCGGTTCGTTAGGCGCAAAACCGCGGTCGACACACTCAAACCGCTTGCCCGTGAACTCGACCAGAAAATCTTCGATCATGCGCCCCGATAAAATGTTCGATTCACCGATAAAATCGGCGACAAACCGGTTGATTGGTTCATCGTAAATCTCTTTTGGTGTCCCAAATTGCTGAATTTTACCTTTATTCAGAACAAAAATGTAATCGGACATCGCCAGCGCTTCTTCTTGATCATGCGTGACAAAAATAAACGTAATGCCCAATCGGCGTTGGAGCTCACGCAATTCGTACTGCATTTCCGTGCGCAGCTTCAAATCCAAGGCCGATAGCGGCTCATCCAAGAGCAAAACTTCTGGCTCATTCACAATCGCCCGCGCAATCGCGACGCGCTGGCGCTGACCGCCGGACATCTCTTGAATGCGGCGGCGCTCATAGCCTTCCAAGTTGACAAACCGGAGCGCTTCGCTCACTTTTTGGCGGATGTCCGCTTCTTTCATTTTTTTAATGCGCAAGCCAAAGGCGACATTTTCAAATACGTCCAAATGCGGGAACAAGGCGTAATCTTGAAAAACGGTATTGACTTGCCGCTTGTTCGGCGGGACGTGATGAATCGGCTTTCCATGGAAATAAATCGTTCCTTGCGTCGGTTCGATAAACCCCGCAATCAGCCGCAAAATCGTCGTCTTCCCGCACCCTGACGGGCCAAGCAGCGTATAAAACTTCCCGCGCTCCATCGCAAAACTCACATCATCCAATACCACCATGCCGTCGTATTCCTTTGTCACTCGCTCGAAGCGGATGATCTCTTCCCCGTTCACTTCCAGCCCCCCGTCTTCTTCATCTCCATCATTCCTAATTAGAACATAGAGACAATGAAAGTGCAATGACAAAACGATCGTTGAACGGTCTTCCCACCCATGCCAATGCTTAAGAAGCGAAAAATGGTCGACGATGCAATTGATAAGGCAACATACCGCCCGTTTTCCTCTCTTACAGAAGCTTGTCTGTCAGACATAATCAAGGGAGCGGAAAATGAATCCAATGAAAAGTCTAATATTTTGGCCTCTATCTGCTCAAACGTTTCTATTGAACATGGCAAAAACCAATTTTTTCTATTATAATATATCTATGAATTCTGTTAGGGAGGAATGAAATTGAAAAGCATTAAACCCGGCCGCGGCCCGTCGATGCAAGGACTCTTCGGCAGCATCGCCGCTGTGTTGTTCGGCATCTTTTGGATGGTGATGGCATTCTCCATCACCGCGGACTCGCCGTTTCCCGCCGCCCACTTTTTTCCGTTTTTCGGCCTTGTCGTCATCGCCATCGGCGTATTTCAAGCGTTTTACCATTACAAAAATGCGACGGGAAAACAACGCATGTCCTTATTGGACATTGTCGACAGCGAGGAAGAGCCCGACCCGCTGAACGTCCGATTTGGAAGCCATAAACAGCCAAACAAGCATTGCCCTCATTGCGGCGGGCATGTGCAGCACAATTTCCAATTTTGCCCCCGATGTGGGAAAGCGCTTCTCCCTTGATCCGAGAAATTCTTTTTTGAAATTTCCTTGCTTCACCGTATTGAATAATTTCGAAAAATACATTAAATTATATAGTAATCATCAAAACGCTACCGCACAATTGCATACGGATATTCTTATCAAGAGAGGGGGAGGGACTGGCCCGGTGAACCCTCAGCAACCTGGCCCGCGGCCAAGGTGCTAAATCCAGACAGGCGGAAGCCTGGAAGATAAGAAGAAGCGAATGAAAAGTCTTCTTCTTAGAAGGCTTTTTTCTTTTACTACGGAGAAACGGGGGAATCGAACGTGGGATTGCTGGATGAGTTGAAAGAACGCATTCTCATCGCTGACGGAGCGATGGGGACGCTTCTATATTCGCACGGCATTGACCGTTGTTTTGAAGAATTGAATCTATCCAATCCAGATGAAATCGTTCATATTCACGAGGCGTATATCGCCGCAGGCGCCGACGTCATTCAGACGAATACATACGGCGCCAACTACGTCAAACTCGCCCGCTACGGCCTTGAAGATGAGGTGCCGGCCATCAACCGCGCGGCGGTGCGGCTCGCCAGGCAAGCGGCAAACGGACGGGCATACGTGCTCGGGACGATCGGAGGGCTGCGCACGTTAAACAAAAGCGTCGTCACGCTCGAAGAAGTGAAGCGGACGTTTCGCGAGCAGCTGTTTGTCCTGCTGGCTGAAGGGGTCGACGGCGTGCTGCTGGAGACGTATTACGATTTGGAAGAGTTGGAGACGGTGCTTGCCATCGCCCGCAAAGAGACCGACTTGCCGCTTATCGCTCACGTCTCGCTCCATGAAGTCGGCGTCTTGCAAGATGGCACGCCGCTCGCGGACGCCCTTGCCCGCCTAGAGGCGCTCGGGGCCGATGTCGTCGGACTGAACTGTCGTCTCGGTCCGTATCATATGCTTCGGTCGCTCGAGGAAGTGCCATTGCCGGAACGCGCCTTTTTGTCGGCGTATCCGAACGCCAGCCTTCCGGATTACCGCGATGGGCGGCTTGTCTATGAGACGAACGCTGAATATTTCGAGGAAACGGCCAAAGCGTTCCGCGACCAAGGGGTGCGCTTGATCGGCGGGTGCTGCGGCACGACGCCGAAACATATCGAAGCGATGGCAAAAGCGCTCTCCGACCGAACGCCGGTGACGGAAAAAACGGTGAAACGGCGCGCGGTGTCTGTATCAGTGCAAGCGGAGCGGCCCGCCCCATCTCCCCTTCCCGAGCTTGCCCGCACGCGCCGCTCGGTCATTGTGGAGCTGGATCCGCCGAAAAAATTGGGGATTGACAAGTTTCTTGCCGGGGCGAAAGCGCTCCATGACGCCGGCATCGATGCGCTGACGTTGGCCGACAACTCGCTCGCCACGCCGCGCATCAGCAACGCCGCTGTCGCCACGATCATCAAGGAGCGGCTCGGCATCCGCCCGCTTGTGCATATTACATGCCGCGATCGCAATTTGATCGGCTTGCAGTCGCATTTGATGGGCTTGCATACGCTCGGCATCACCGACGTGCTCGCCATTACCGGCGACCCGTCGAAAATCGGCGACTTCCCAGGGGCGACGTCGGTGTATGATTTATCATCGTTCGATTTGATCCGCTTGATCCGCCAGTTTAACGAAGGGCTGTCGTACTCGGGCAAACCGCTTGGGCAAAAAACGAACTTCTCGATCGGCGCAGCGTTCAACCCGAACGTCCGCCATTTGGATAAAGCGGTCGAGCGGATGGAGAAAAAAATCCAATGCGGCGCCCATTATTTCTTGACCCAGCCGATTTACTCGGAAGAGAAAATCGTTGAAGTGTACGAAGCGACAAAGCATCTTGACACGCCGATTTACATCGGCATTATGCCGCTTGTGAGCGCGCGCAACGCCGAGTTTTTGCATCATGAAGTGCCGGGGATCACCCTTTCCGATGAGATTCGCGCCCGCATGGCCGCCTGCGGCGACGACCCGGTGCAAGCAGCGCGCGAAGGGATCGCCATCGCCAAATCGCTCATTGACGCTGCGTTCGATTTGTTTAACGGCATTTATTTGATCACGCCGTTTTTGCGCTATGACATGACGGTCGAGCTTGTCCGCTACATTCACGAAAAAGAAGCGGCCGCGAAAGAAAGGAAGGTTGTTCATGGCTAAGGTCACCTTAGAACAGCAGCTGAAGAAAAAAATTCTTGTCATCGACGGCGCGATGGGCACGATGATCCAAAGCGCCGACTTATCGGCCGCCGACTTTGGCGGCGAGGCGTATGAAGGGTGCAACGAATATTTGACATTGACCGCCCCGCATGTCATCCACCGCATTCATGAAGCGTACTTGGACGCCGGCGCTGATATCATTGAAACGAACACGTTCGGGGCGACACGCATCGTGCTTGACGAATATGGCCTCGGTCATTTGGCGCTTGAACTGAACATCGAAGCGGCCAAGCTCGCCAAACAAGCGGCTGAGTCGTTCTCCACCCCGGACTGGCCGCGCTTTGTCGCCGGTTCGATGGGCCCGACGACGAAAACGTTGTCGGTTACAGGCGGTGCAACGTTTGATGAACTCGTCGCCGCCTACGAAGAACAAGCGCGCGGACTGCTCTTAGGAGGCGTCGACCTTCTCCTGCTCGAGACGTGCCAAGATACGTTGAATGTCAAAGCCGGTTTTCTCGGCATTTCTAAGGCGTTTGAAGCGGTCGGCCGCCGCGTGCCGCTCATGATTTCCGGCACGATCGAACCGATGGGCACGACGCTTGCCGGGCAGGCGATCGATGCGTTTTTCATCTCTGTGCGCCATATGAAGCCGATCGCCGTCGGCTTAAACTGCGCAACCGGCCCGGAGTTTATGACCGACCATTTGCGCACGCTCGCCTCGCTCGCTGACACGGCGGTCAGCTGCTACCCGAACGCCGGGCTGCCGGATGAGGAAGGTCACTATCATGAAACGCCGAATATGCTGGCGGAGAAAATCCGCCGCTTTGCCGAAAAGGGATGGATCAACATCGTCGGCGGGTGCTGCGGCACGACGCCCGACCATATTCGCGCCATTGCCGAAGCGGTGCGTGATCTTCCACCGCGGGCAATCCCGTCTTCGTTTGATGTGCACGCCGTCTCGGGCATCGATGCGCTCATTTATGATGAAACGATGCGCCCGCTCTTTGTCGGCGAGCGGACAAACGTCATCGGTTCGCGCAAATTCAAGCGCCTCATCGCCGAAGGCAAGTACGAAGAAGCGACGGAAATCGCCCGCGCCCAAGTGAAAAACGGCGCCCATGTCATCGACATTTGCTTGGCCGACCCGGACCGCGACGAACTCTATGACATGGAACAGTTCGTCCGCGAAGTCGTGAAAAAAGTGAAAGTGCCGCTCGTCATCGACTCGACCGACGAGCGCGTCATTGAACGCGCCCTCACCTATTCGCAAGGAAAAGCGATCATTAACTCGATCAACTTGGAAGACGGCGAGGAGCGGTTTGCGAAAGTCGTTCCTCTCTTGCACAAATACGGCGCCGCCGTCGTCGTCGGCACGATCGATGAACAAGGGATGGCCGTCACCGCGGAGCGGAAACTTGAGATCGCCTTGCGTTCGTATGACTTGCTGGTGAACCGCTACGGCGTCCCCGAGCGCGACATCATTTTCGACCCGCTCGTCTTCCCGGTCGGCACCGGCGATGAGCAATACATCGGCGCGGCGAAAGAAACCATTGAGGGCATCCGCCTCATTAAAGAGCGGCTGCCTCATTGCTTGACGATGCTTGGAATCAGCAACGTCTCGTTCGGCTTGCCGCCGGCCGGACGCGAGGTGCTCAACTCCGTCTTTTTGTACCATTGCACGCAAGCCGGGCTCGATTACGCCATCGTCAACACCGAGAAATTGGAGCGGTTCGCCTCGATTCCGGAAGAGGAAGTGCGAATGGCTGAGGCGCTTCTTTTTGACACAAACGACGAAACATTAAACGCCTTTATCGAATTTTACCGAAGCAAAATCACCGCCGCCAAACCGGCGCAGACGAACTTGAGCTTGGAAGAGCGGCTCGCCCGCTACGTCATTGAAGGGTCGAAGGACGGGCTCATTCCCGATTTGGAAAAGGCGCTTGAGACCTACTCCGATCCGCTGTCCATCATCAACGGCCCGCTCATGGCCGGCATGGATGAAGTCGGGCGGCTGTTCAACAACAACCAGCTCATCGTCGCTGAAGTATTGCAAAGCGCGGAAGTGATGAAAGCAGCGGTCGCCTTTTTAGAGCCGTATATGGAAAAGAAAGAAGGAAGCACAAAAGGAAAAGTCATTCTCGCCACCGTCAAAGGCGATGTGCATGACATCGGCAAAAACTTGGTCGACATCATTTTAAGCAACAACGGCTACGAGGTAATCGACCTTGGCATTAAAGTCGCTCCGCAGCAACTTATTGAAGCGGTGCGCGAACATCAGCCGGACATCATCGGGTTGTCGGGCTTGCTTGTGAAATCGGCCCAACAGATGGTCGTCACCGCCCAAGACTTGCGCCAAGCCGGCATCTCGACCCCGATTTTAGTCGGCGGCGCCGCCTTGACGCGCAAATTTACTGAAAACAAAATCGCGCCTGAATATGACGGCGTGGTTCTGTACGCGAAAGACGCCATGGACGGGCTCGCCCTTGCCAACCAAATCCAGCAGGGCGAGATTGACTACAAGAAAAAAGAAACGGCCGAAAGCGAGCCAACGCGGCAAACGACTGTGGTCACAGCGGTCAAATCGACCGTCTCGACCGATGTGCCGGTCTACATCCCGGCCGATCTCGAGCGCCACGTGCTGCGAAATGTGCCGCTTGACCACATTTTGCCGTACGTCAACTGGCAAATGGTGCTCGGCCACCACCTCGGCTTGAAAGGAAAAGTGAAACGGCTGCTTGAAGAGAAAGACGAAAAAGCGTTGGCGTTAAAAGCGGTCGTCGACGAACTGCTCGCCGAAGCGAAAGAGCACCGCTGGATTCAGCCCGCCGGCGTCTACCGCTTCTTCCCGGCGCAAAGCGACGGCAACCGGGTTTACATTTACGATCCGACTGACGGCAAAACAGTGCTCGAGACGTTCGACTTCCCGCGCCAACCGCGGGCGCCGTATCTTTGCCTCGCCGATTATTTGAAATCGAAAGAAAGCGGCGAAATGGATTACGTCGGCTTGTTCGCCGTCACCGCCGGGCATGGCGTCCGCGAACTCGCCCAGCGCTGGAAGGAAGAAGGCGAATTTTTGAAAAGCCATGCCATCCAAGCGTTGGCGCTCGAGATTGCCGAAGGATTCGCCGAACGAATCCACCAAATTATGCGCGACCGTTGGGGCTTCCCGGACGACCCGGATTTCACGATGGAAGAGCGCTTCGCCGCCAAATACCAAGGCCAGCGCTATTCGTTCGGCTACCCGGCCTGTCCGAACTTGGAAGACCAAGAGAAGCTGTTTCGCCTGCTTCATCCGGAAGATGTCGGCATCCGCCTCACCGACGGCTACATGATGGAGCCCGAAGCATCGGTTTCGGCGATCGTCTTCGCCCATCCGGAAGCGAGGTATTTCAATGTGTTATAAGCAGGAAACGAGCTGGCGAATAGGCCGGCTCGTTTGTCGTTTTTCGTTGAATGCTCCACCCGAACGATATACAGTCACTTTTTTGTTTTTATTTGTTCACGATTCTCCAATTTTTTCAGCCATTCTTCTTTCGCTTGTCTACGAATACTCTTCCAATCCATCGGAGAATGGTCTCCTTTGGGAGGCATACTCCCAAATAACGAAATCAACTGATCTTCCTTTTTGATCATTCATCATCCCCTCCTTCATACTTAGGGAAAACATAATGTTTCAGTTCACTGACAAGGTGCTGAAGCCCGTCATTCCCACGAAATTTGCGATCTTGAGCTAAATAGACGGTAAAATCTTCTGCCTCTTTATTCGCCATCGTGAGTTCAAATCCCTTTAACTCATGTGCACATCCTCTTTTTGTTGATTTTTACTGTATTGATAATGGATTAATAAGGAAACTAAGTCCTCCTCTTGGCTCACCATATTTTTCATCATAGATGTCCACTTGACACATATTTCCCCTCCTCCGTCCCATACTAATGATGACAATACATGCCCAAGGAGGAGCAAATATGGTCACGAAGCAACAAACGACGCTGCCGCCGCAACACCAGACGCGCCAGCCGGGCCTGCAAACGGAGATGAACCCGCAGCCGGTCACCATCAAAGACACCTATAAAGGGAGCGGCAAGCTCGAAAACAGAGTCGCCATCATCAGCGGCGGCGACAGCGGCATCGGCCGGGCGGTCGCCGTCCATTTCGCCAAAGAAGGGGCCGATGTCGCCATTTTGTATTTGAACGAACATGAGGACGCAAAGGAAACAAAACGGCTTGTCGAACAGGAAGGAAAACGGTGTCTGGCGATTGCGGGAGACATTGGGGACGAAGCGTTTTGCAAAGAGGCGGTGAAACAGACAATCGAAGCGTTCGGCAAGCTCGATATCGTCGTCAACAACGCCGCCGAGCAGCATCCGCAGCCGAACTTTCTCAACATTACCGCAGCGCAGCTGGAAAAAACGTTTCGCACGAACGTATTCGGCTACTTTTTCCTAACGAAAGCGGCGCTCCCGCACTTAAAAAACGGAAGCGCCATTATCAACACCGCTTCGATCACCGCCTACGAAGGAAACGAGCAACTCATCGACTACTCGGCGACAAAAGGCGCGATCGTCGCCCTCACCCGCTCGCTCGCCAAAGCGCTCGTCGGCCAAGGCATCCGTGTCAACGGCGTCGCCCCGGGCCCGATTTGGACGCCGCTCATCCCATCCACCTTTCAAAGCGAGCAAGTCGCCGCGTTCGGCGCCAACACCCCGATGAAACGGCCCGGCCAGCCGAGCGAAGTCGCCCCGTGCTACGTCTTTTTGGCGAGCGACGAATCGTCGTACATGACCGGGCAAATGCTTCATGTAAATGGCGGCAAGTTCATCAGCGATTGACCGCGGCAGCCGCTGGCGCCAAACCTTTTTAACAAAATCACGTTACCTTTTCTCACAAAAATATGGCGTGATTGTAAAAAAACGAGTACGATAAAGCTACGATGTTCCTCTACTTCTTTACAAGGTGCCCCTCTTCTCTCACCCCCCCCCGAAATGGGGCGGGGTTTTTTGTCACATAACAAGCAGCCAATCCGGTTCAGACAAGTACGTTTGACATTCATTTAAGGCGTGTTGAGCCATCACCCCATCAATAAGACGGTGATCGTAAGTAAGGGACAGCGGCATCACAGAAGCAATCTCAATCGAATCATCGACGACCACCGGTTTTTTCTCAACTTTCCCGATTCCTAAAAGACAAGACTGTGGATAATGAATAATCGGCGTGAACCACGAACCATTGGCCGAGCCGATGTTCGAAACCGTGCATGTCCCTCCGCTCATCTCCACCGCTTGAATCGTTCCCGCTCTCGCCTTCGCCGTCAATTCTTCAATTTCTTTCGCAATTTGGAACAACGATTTTTGATCCGCATCACGAATCACCGGGACGAGCAATCCACGGTCAGTGTCAACCGCAAACCCAATGTGAATGAATTCGTGAATGACGATTTCTTCTCGTTCCTCATCAAGCGAGGCGTTGAGCATTGGATACTTTTTCAACACCGCCGCCAGCGCTTTTACCACATAGGCTAAATAGGTCAGTTTCACCCCTTGTTGCTCGGCTAGCGGTTGGATCCGTCGGCGATGTTGAACAAGACGGGTCGCATCGGCCTCGCCAAAATGGGTGACTTGCGGAATGGTCCGCATTGACCGCACCATCGCTTGGGCGATAGCCTTGCGGATGCCTGTCAGCGGCACTCGGCGCACTTTTTCCCGGCTTTCCTGCTTCTTGACAATCTCAACACTGGCAGCAGCCTCATCTGTTGCTTTTTGCTGCCGAACCGACAATGCTGCTTCAATATCGCTTTTCAATATTCTTCCGTTCTTTCCGCTTGGAGTGATTTCCTCTAAAGACACGTTCTGCTCGCGGGCAAACTTTCGCACTGACGGGGCAGCCACGAATGTTTTTTGAGGAGTCCTTTGTTTTCCCGCGCTCGCCGCACGACGAATATCCTCTTCCGTGATTTTGCCGTTCGCCCCCGTCGGTGTGACCGTACTCCAATCGACGCCAAGCTCCTTGGCCAGTTTTTTTACGCGTGGGGTGATCTTGATCTCTGTCTGCGGATCTCCGCCGTCCGGAGCAAACGTTTCGACGGCAATGACGGCCAGTACTTCGCCGACCTTGGCCGTATCCCCTCGTTTCTTTTTGATCTCTTTTACTGTTCCCGACTCGGGAGCATGAATTTCTGAAACGGCCTTTTCTGTTTGCACTTCCACTAGCGTGGCTCCTTTTTCCACCGCATCTCCTTCGGAAACGTGCCAAAACGTAATGAAACTTTCATCGTGGGAATCGGATAGTTTGGGCAATGTCACTTCGACAACCATAAGCTGCCTCCCTTGGAACGAACTTTTCCTTATTCATTGACGAGTTGGATCGCCTCACGGAAAATTTTATCGGCATTTGGCAATACAAATTGTTCAAGCGGACGGCTATAAGGAATTGGCACATCCGGAACAGCAATCCGTTTCACCGGCGCCTCCAAATCATACAAACAATGTTCAGCGGCAATCGCGGCAATTTCCGCCGTCATCCCGTACGACAGATAGTCTTCATCAACAACAAGCAAGCGGTGTGTCTTTTTAACCGATTGAATGATCGTCTCTTTGTCCAACGGGACAAGAGAGCGCAAATCGATCACTTCCGCTTGAATGCCTTGTTGCTCAAGTCTTTTGGCCGCTTCGAGCGCCTGATGCACCGTCATTTGAATACCGACAATGGTGATATCCGTTCCCTCGCGAACAATATTTGCTTTCCCAAGCGGCACAGTATACGCCTCTTCCGGTACATGCCCGATCGAAGCATCAAGCTGATCCATCCAACCGAGCCCTTGCAAGGTTTTATGGAACATAAAGACAACAGGGTTATCATCGCGAATAGCGGAAATCATCATCCCTTTTAAATCATATGGCGTCGACGGAGCGACGACTTTCATCCCGGGAAGATGGGCAAAGGTGGCGTACAACGTTTGCGAGTGCTGGGCGGCATCACTGTAACCGCCTCCCACCGCCGTCATCAATACCATTGGCAGTTTCACCCTGCCGCCGGACATGTACGGAATTTTCGCCATATGGTTGTAAATTTGATCCATACAAACCCCAAAAAAGTCGACAAACATCAGCTCCACGATCGGCCGCATTCCTTCCGCAGCGGCGCCGATGGCAGCACCGATGAACGCGGTCTCAGAAATCGGCGTATCGATGACCCGTTCCGGTCCAAACTTTTGGAACAATCCCTCTGTCGCTCCAAAAATCCCACCGTATACTCCGACATCTTCTCCCATCACAAAGACGTTCGGATCTCTCTCCATCTCAAGGCGAATCGCTTCAGCCAGCGCCTTATTTCCCGTTAACAGCCGCTGTTTTGTTTGTTGCATATGGCAAAACTCCTTTCTCCTATGAAATTAGACAAACACATCTTCCAATGCCTCTTCCGGCTTGGGATAATCGCTTTCTCTCGCAAACGCGTACGCCTGATCGACCTCAAATGTCGCTTTGTTTTCCAACTGTGCAATCGTCTCCTCTGTTACCCCACATTCATTCAACAAATAGTTGCGAAGGCGAATAATGGGGTCTTTTTGGCGAAGCAACGTCACTTCATTTTTATCCCGGTATACTTCCGGATCGCCTTGGAAATGTCCTAAATAACGGTATGTTTCAATCTCAATAATCGACGGCCCTTGTCCAGTTCGTGCACGTTCAACCGCTTCTTTCGATACGTTGTACATATCAATCGGGTCGTTGTCTTTGACATAGTATCCTTTAATGCCATAGGCGGCTGCCCGTACATCATTCGAGGGAACCGCTGTAGACGCCGTTTTCGGCACAGAAATTCCATATTGATTGTTTTCAATGACAACAATTAATGGCAGTTTCCATAATGCCGCCATATTTAACGATTCATGAAATGCCCCTTGATTGGCGGCTCCTTCGCCGATAAACGCAACCGCCACCCAATCCGTCCCCCTTTTCTTGGCCGCCAGCGCCGCGCCAAGGGCATGAGGAATCCCAGCCCCAACGATCCCTCCGCAGGAAAATTTGACGTCAGGATCAAACAAATGCATATGGCCGCCCTTTCCTTTTCCTAGTCCAGTGGCTTTTCCGAAAATCTCTGCTGTCATCCGGTTCAAATCCACCCCTTTGGCAATCGCATGGTGATGCGGACGGTGAGGGGCAGTCACCGTATCTTCCTTTTTCAAGTGAACACACATCCCAGCTGCAGCCGGTTCTTGTCCAGTGGCCAAATGCATTTCCCCTGGCACCGGCCCCGCGCCGATATTAAACACAGGAGATTTCCCTTCGGCATACGCCTCCGCCATTTTGTCTTCATAGCAGCGAATTTTGTACATCGTTTCGTACATCCAAAGAAGATGATCCTTGGAAATGGCCAACTTCCTCTCCTCCTTCACTTGATTGGTACCGCTTTCATCATTTCTATAAAGCAAAAATCGTTCCAACGCTTGTTTCCTTTTCTTCGTCCGCCAAATTGTTTATCCAAAGCCGTCTTTTTGATCCAACCTAAACAAAAACAGCGACAAAGTGTTTCATTTTGTTTCACTTTGTCGCTACACTTTGATACAAAATGGGACAGTCAATACCTAATATTCCATTTATCCATTTGCCGGTAAAATGTGCTTCTCGATATGCCTAAATAACGGGCAGCTTTGGAAATGTTGCCGTTGCACTGCTTTAACGCCTCGATGATGGATTGCCTTTTCATCTCATTCCGGGAGATGGCTATGTTCTCCTCAACTTGAGACGAGCAGGACGGCTGAAAGATTTCTTCCGGCAAATCAGCCGCTGTCAATACCGGTTTTGTGCACTGATTCAGCACCCGCTCGATCATATTTTGCAACTCGCGAATATTTCCTGGCCAATCGTATTGCATAAGCGCCTCTAAGAAATCGGACCGTATCTCAGGAAACGGTTTATTTCGTTTGTGAGCCAGTTTTTCAATAAAATGACGGACGAGAAGCGGAATATCTTCTTTTCTTTTCCGAAGCGGCGGGAGAACAATCGGCATAACATTCAACCGGAAAAACAAGTCTTCGCGAAAGCTGCCTTTTTGCACTTCCTGGCGAAGGTCTTTGTTGGTCGCTGCGATGATTCTTACATCAACAGGGATCACTTTGTGCCCGCCAATTCTCATCACTTCCTTTTCTTGAATAACGCGCAAAAGCAACACTTGCATTTCCAAGGACATTTCGCCAATCTCATCCAAAAAAAGCGTTCCCCCATTGGCAAGCTCAAACTTTCCGGCGCTTCCCCCTTTTTTCGCTCCTGTGAATGCCCCGTCCACATATCCGAACAACTCACTGCCAAGGAGATCACGCGGTATGCCTCCACAGTTAATGGCAATAAACGGTTTGTTTCTCCGCTTGCTCTCATTATGAATCGCCTGAGCCACCATCTCTTTTCCTGTTCCGCTTTCCCCTAATATTAACACGTTGGAATCTGTCGCTGCGGCGAGCCTCGCTTCGTTCATTTTCTCAATGAAACACGGGTGTTGCCCGATCATATCCGCAAACGTGATTTTCGCTTGGTTTCCCGATAGGTGGTTGACAAACTGGCGTACCTTTTCAATTTCTTTTACAATGATCATCGATCCGATTCGTTCTTTTTTCTCGTAAATTGGAATCTTGTCAACTAACACATGGTGCACCGCGTTTGAAGGCTTGACGCTTAGATGCAGCTCTTGATTTTGCAAATGAAGCGGGTGGTTCGAACAGATAGTGGAATCATTGAAAAGATCGTCGAGCTTTTTCTCTTCTAGTTGCAGTTGTGGTATACGGAACAGCTTTTTTAACTGGTTGTTCGCCTTTACGATCTTCCCATCGCGATCGATGATTAAAATGCCTTCTTTCATATTGTTCGTTGTCGCTTCCAAAAACCGTTGCATCATCACGTTTTTTTCCGCATTCTCATGTAATTTTAGTTGATATTCAATCGCTTTTACGGCCGATACAACCATTCCTAGCGTATGAGAGTGCACTTTTTCATACGGTCCTGACATATTCAATACACCAATGATTCGACCGTCGGGATCATGGATGGGGGCAGCGGAACACGTCCATGACTGGCATATTTTCGTGTAATGTTCCTCAGCAAACACTTGAATCGGACGATCAATGGCGATCGATGTGCCAATGGCGTTGGTCCCCATCACTTGCTCGCTCCAGTCCGCCCCCGCGATAAACCCGATTTCTTCCGCCCTCGCTAAAGGCTCGCGATCGCCAATCGACAAAAGCAACTGTCCGTTTTCATTGCACAGGATCACCAAAAATCCAGATCCTTTGACAATCGAATACAACCCTTCCATTAACGGCAATGACCAATCGATCAAGGAGCGGTACTTTTCATTGTCGATTTCTTTAATCCACCCGTACGGCCGAAACGGATCAACCATCGCTTTTTTCGACCGAAGCCAAGAGTCTCGAATCATGGGCGGCAAATCGGGATCGAGCTCGTTATGAAATACGAACTTTTCCCACATGGATTTCACCTGTTCGCGGGTCACGATCATCTTGTGTTCACCTCCGTGTTTGCTTTGTTTTCTGTTTTCTCTTTCGCTCGCAAATTTCCTTTCTTGTATTTCGACGAAAGTGTAAAAAATGATCCCACATTCGTCCATGAGCAATTTGTTAAAAACGACCAAAGCTTTCGAGACAAGGGATGAATCCTGAACTGAGCGGTTGACCATGCCGCCTCACACCAATTAGGCAGCGATGGGAGGCTTTCTTCGTGCGCGAGACCTTTTAGGTGTATATGCGGCAATAGAAAAGGCGTCCCAACAGCTGATATGATCCCCTTATAGTAGACAGAAAAAAGAAAGTTATTCCTGTCTACTTGACAGAGGTCACTTCAAGCAACGGGACGCCTTCTAATCATCCGCCTTGTGTTCTTTTACCGCCTAGCGCATGACCCACGCTCAACGAGACGATGCGGGATGATGATGCGCTTGATCGGTTCATTCAGGTTGGTGATTTTTTCGATTAAACTTTTCGCTGCTTCATAGCCGAGCTGGAAAATGCCGATGTCGATCGACGTGAGCGGCGGGCGCGACATTTCGGCGAGCAGCGTGTTGTTGAAGCTGACGATCGACACGTCTTCTGGGACGCGAAGACCGATTTCATCAAGCGTCTTCAGCATCCCAAGAGCCATGAGATCATCGGCGACAACGAGCCCAGTCGGCGGCTCAGGCAAAGAAAGAAGCTCCTTCATCGCCTCTTGGCCGCCTTCCTGCAAAAATTCTTCATGGACGACATATTCCGGGCGGTACGGCAGCCCGGCTTCACTCAAGGCGGCGGCGTAGCCATTTTGGCGGTCGACGGTCACCAAATATTGCGGATTGCCGCCGACAAACGCGATGCGCTCATGGCCGTAGGCAATCAAGTAGTTCGTCGCATCTTTGCCCGCCTGGACGTTGTCGTTGTCGACATGGGTCACTTGTTCCGCTTTTTGGTGCGGCTTGCCGATGACGACGAATGGGAAGTCGTGCTTTTGCAAGTATTTCATCAGTTTATCGTTTTGACGAGAATAAAGCAAAATGACGCCGTCCACTCGCCGCCCTTGCAGCATCTCCACCACCCGTTCGTAAATATCGCTTTCTTTTTCCCCTGTCGACATTTGCAAGGCGTACCGCTTTTCATGGGCGGCTTTGCTGATGCCGCGGATGACTTCCGGGAAAAACGGGTTTTGCAGCGCTTGGTCGGCCGAGCTCGGCATGACGATGCCGATCACTTGCGTTGCTTGGTTCGCGAGGCTGCGGGCGATAAAGTTCGGATGATAGCCGAGCTCTTTCATCGCCGCGCGCACTTTTTGCTTCGTTTTCTCGCTGATGCGCGGGCTGTCGGCGATGACGCGCGACACGGTCGACGGCGCGACATTGGCCCTTTTCGCCACATCTTTAATCGTAACGGTCATAAGCCCCCTCCTTTCCATTTATTCATTGATCCGTTTTGCCCGTTTTTTCACCAAATATAAAAACAAAAGAAACAGCACGTAAACCGATACGATGGCGGCGATAAACGGGATGTTGATCCCCGTTTTTTCCCGCAGCTTGTATACTTCCGCGGTTTCGCGGTCGATCACAAGGTCGTAGCCGTCATCATCGCCGCGGACGAGATCGTCCAATAAAAAGCCGCGCAGCTCTTTGTTTTTTGGCAACTGGTCATTGGGGAGATGGACATGCTGCGTTTCGCTCGTATTGTTGATGGCGATGACCGTCGTTTCATCTTGATATTGCCGTTTAAACACCGCCATGCCATCTTTTTCATACAACAGCGTAAAATCGCCGCGCCGCAATGATGGCAGCTCTTGGCGAAGCGGGCCGATTTTTTTCAAGTAATCGATGATTTCTGGATCGGCGCGGAAATCCATCAGACGGCGGTTGTCCGGATCTTGGCCGCCGTTCATGGCGATTTCGGTCCCGTAATACATGATCGGAATGCCAGGGGCGGTGAACAAATACGTCATGGCCAGTTTAATGCGTGAAATCGGGTTGTTGCGGTTGTCAATCGCGAGCTTCGTAAACCGCACTGTATCATGGTTGTCCAAAAACGACCCAAGCAAATACGGTCGGTCGTAAAACGTTTTGTTGTATTCCCAGACATCATACAGCGGGCGCAGTGACGCATCGCGCCTAGCAAGCGACTGCTTCACCGCGCCATACAGCGGGTAATCGACAAATCCGTCGATGCCGTATTTGCCGTATTCCGCAATATAGCGGGGATCGTCGCTCCACACTTCACCAAGAAGGAAAAAGTCTTTTTTCACCGATTTGACTTCTTTCGCAAACTCCTGCCAAAACGATTTCGGCACGTGGCGCACTGTATCGAGCCGGTAGCCGTCAATGTCGGTCTCTTTAATCCACCATTTGGCAGCGTCAATTAAATACTTTTTGACCTCTGGATTTTCCTGCGCCAAATCAGGCAACCCATACACCCAGCCGTTTTCAAGCTGTGTTTGGTCGTTCCAGTCGAAAATCTCTTTTTTCGGGTGGAACCAATCTTTTTTCGTTGGGTCATTTAACCATGGGTGATTGTAACCGACATGGTTGGCGACAAAATCCAAAATGACTTTCATGTCGCGCTTATGCGCTTCTTTGACGAGTGTTTTCAAATCGCGCAGCGTGCCAAAGTGCGGATCGACTTGATAAAAATCTTCGATCCAATAGCCATGATAGCCGCCCGGCATGTTTTTAAAAATCGGCGTCAGCCAAATGGCGGTAAATCCCATCTCCTTGATGTAATCGAGTTTCGCCGTCACCCCTTTCAAGTCGCCGCCGAAATACCCTTTCGGATCGTTCACATTCACGTCCTGGTCGTTTGTCGGATCCATATTGTTAAACCGGTCGACCATAATGAAATAAATGGCTTCATCTTGCCACGTCCGTTCTTCTTTCTCCGCCGCCGCAGCCGGCATGGCATAAAAAAGAAGGAACGGAAGGACGAACAACATAAAGAGCCGATTCCCCATTTCCATTCCTCCCTTCCCGATTCATTTGCTCGTTCGGAAACGGGTAATCCCCCTATTATATGATAGCGGTTCTTACCCTTTTGTGCCACCAGCCGTTAAGCCAGAAATCAAATACCGCTGCAGGAACAAAAAGACGATGGCAATCGGGGCTGCAATCAAAATCGAGCCGGCGGCAAAGCGGGTGAAGTTGTTCGCGAACCGGTCGCTGATAAAGTTGAACAGCCCGACCGCCAGCGTAAATTTGTCCGGATCGCGCAAGACGATCGACGGCAGCAAAAAGTCGGTGAACGGCGCCATGAAGTTAAACAAGGCGACAACGGCTAAAATCGGCTTGGCAAGCGGCAGCATAATGCGGAAAAAGACGCCGAAGTGGCCGGCTCCATCCATGCGCGCCGCCTCATCCAGCTCGCGCGGAATTGTATCAAAGTAGCCTTTGACAAGCCACGCGTTAAACGGAATTTGCCCGCCGACATAAATAAGAATGAGCCCCCAAAGCGAATCGAGCAAATGGAGCATATTGAGCAAAATATAGATCGCCACCATCGCCATGAGCGATGGAAACATTTGCAAAACTAAAAACAAATACAGCCCCGTTTTCCGCCCGACGAATTTGTAGCGCGAAAACGCATAGGCGATGAGCGCCGTGAAAAAGACTGATAACACCGCATTGGCCGCAGCGACAAACAAGCTGTTTTTATACCAAAGCAAATAATCGCTCTGCGGGCTGGTAAATAACCATTTATAATGCTCGAACGTCCACTTCTCTGGGATGAGCGATGCCGAATACAGGCTTGTTCCTGGATTGAGCGACATGCTGATTGCCCAAAGGAGCGGATAGGCGATGACGACAAACATGAAGACGATAAACAAATAAATAAGCGCCACTTCCACGTGCGATTTCCATTTGCGGTTCATCAAATGTTCCCCTCCTCTTTAAAGGAACGGGTGCGCCGGAACTGGTAAATGGCAAACCCGCTGACAATGAAACCGATAATAAGCGAGATCGCCGCCGCCATATTGTAGTTGTTTGTCGTAAACGTCAAATCGTACACCCAAGAGATCAAAATGTCGGTGCCACCGGCGTTTTGCCCGCGCACGGCCGGGCCGCCGTCGTTGAACAAATAGATGATGTTAAAGTTGTTGAAATTGCCGGCATATTGCATAATCAACAGCGGCGCCGTCGCATACAAGACGTGCGGCAGCGTGATCGAACGAAACTTTTGCCAGCGCGTCGCTCCGTCGATGTCGGCCGCTTCGTACCAGTCGCGGGAAATGCTTTGCAAAACGCCGGTAAATAACGCAAATACGAACGGGAAGCCAAGCCACGTTTGAATCAAAATAAGCGCCACTTTCGTCCAAAACGGATCGGTCATCCACGGGATCGACACCCCAAACAAACTCAACACTTCGCGGTTGATGGCTCCGAATTTGTCGTTGAACATCGCCGCAAACACCAAAATCGTGACAAACGCTGGCACGGCCCACGGCAAAATCAACACCGTGCGGATGAACCGCTTAAACTTGATGCGCGGATCGTTGACAAGCAACGCCAAAAACAGTCCAAGGGCGATTTGCATCGTTGTCGCGACAACTGTCCAAACGATTGTCCACGCGAGGACGCTAAAAAACGTGCTTTTCCAAATCGGAATCGACACTAAGTTTTTGAAGTTTTCCAACCCAACCCAATTCAACAAATGGCGCGGCGGCGAGTGGTACAAGTTGTAGTCGGTAAATGCGAGCGACACCATAAACAACAGCGGCAGCACAACGATAAACAATAGCATCACAAGCCCGGGCGTCACAAAGATGTACGGAAACCCCCGATCCCACGCATGACGGCACGATTCGATCAGCGATGGGAACGGCTCGCCGCGTTGCCGGCGGCGGGCATCGTTGCGCGCATCAATGATGTTCGCAATGTGCAACGCGACCGCAAAAGCGATGATGATGACAGAAACCAATCCTTGAATCAAGAGAAAAATCGAATGATCAAGCATCGGGATTTCGCCAAGCGTGACGAGTCCCCACAGCCCGATGTTCAAAAAGTTATAAAACGTCATCAAAAAGGCCGCTTCAATGATGATAAACAAAATTCCTTTGACATACCGGCGGTTGTACAATTGCCCAAGGCCGGCAAACAACAGCGACAGCGCCATCGCCACCGCCGGCCGATGGCGGACGTTTGCTTCCGGCATCCGAACTCCCCCCTATCGTATGGATAAGAATGGTGGATAGGGCTGATCCTATCCACCACGACATCACGCGTTATTTTCCAGCGCCGCTGGCGGCGATTTTATCTTGAATCGTTTTGACCGCCTCACTCAGCACCGCTTTCGGGTTGTCGCCTTTAGCGATAAATTGCAAGGCATTGCCCATCGGCTCCCACACTTGCGACATTTCCGGCACGTTCGGCATCGGCTCGCCGTATTGGATTTGCTCCGCAAAGCCGGCGATCAACGGATCATTCGTAATTTTCTCATTTGTCAACGCTTTTTCATTCGCCGGCATTTCACCTGCCACTTCATAGTAATGGAGCGAATTTTCTTCGTTCGTCACAAATTTCATGAAATCGACCGCCCATTCTTTGTTTTGCGAATAGGCTGATAACATCCATGTTTTCACGCCGACGAACGATTTCGGATGCTCGCCGTTGTCTAAGACCGGCAGCGGCGCGGTCGCTAATTTGTCGCCCAACGCTTCTTTATACGACGCGATGTTCCATGGTCCGGTGATGGCAACCGCCACGTTCCCTTTTGTAAACAACCCGTTCATAATATCGCCGGTAATTTCTTTCGGAATGTAGCCGTTTTTAAACCACGTTTGGACGAGCTCCGCCCCTTTGACGGCTCCATCATTAGCCAGCCCGATGTCGCTCGTATCGTATTTGCCGTTTTCATTTTTAAACACATAGCCGCCGTAGCCGGCAAAGAACGGATAAACGAAATAGAAGTTCGTCGCTTCCATTAAAAAGCCGTATTGATCTTTCGCCGCATTCGTTTTTTCCTTGGCGATGTTCATCAAGTCATCCATCGTTTTCGGCGCTTCCGGCACTAAATTTTTATTATAGAACACGCCGTACGTTTCGACGACCATCGGCACGCCATACGTTTTCCCGTCATATGTTACCGCGTTGATGGCTGTCGGGCTGTACTCGCCTTTTGCATCGCCAAGGTCGAGCGGATCGGCCAGCCCCTGCAACACAATGTCGCCGATGCGGTCATGCGGTTGATAGAACACGTCCGGCCCTTTGCCAGCCGGTCCGTCGAGCGCCAGTTTTTTCGTTTGGTCGAGCATGCTGACGGCTACCATTTCGATTTTGATTCCGGTTTTTTCCGTGTACTTTTGAAAAATATCCTTCAGCGCTTGTTTTTGTTTTTCATCATCGTTCACCCACACGACGAGTTTCTCTGGCTTTTTGTCCTGTTCTGCCGTCTTTTGGTCGTTTCCTTTCGGCTGCTGGACATCGCGCTTGGGACCGCAGGCACCCAGCACGCCAATCAACAACACGGCCATGAGAAATAAAGATAACGCTTTTCTCATAATCCCCCTCCTGTCATCATTACGGAATCTTAGCGGTACAATCATAAGGCAAACGTTTGCACAAATAAATTTTAATCCTTCCTATGAAAACGATTGCACCACTCATCTCCATTATAACGCCTATTTTTCATTTTACAAGCCTTTTTTCTATAAAATTTGACTTTTCTTTTCTCTTAACGTACTTTTTATTATAGCGAAGCATTAATGCAAACGATTGCTTCAGATAACAAAGGAGGAAAAAGCGAATGAGGAAAGAAGCCATCCACCACCGCTCAACCGACAATTTCGCTTATGCTTATGACAGCGAGACGCTCCATCTCCGGCTTCAAACAAAGAAAAATGATGTCGACCACGTCGAGCTGCTTTTTGGCGACCCGTACGAATGGCACGATGGCGCCTGGCAGTTTCAAACGATGCCGATGCGGAAAACGGGAAGCGACGGGTTGTTTGACTATTGGCTCGCCGAAGTCAAACCGCCATATCGACGGCTGCGCTATGGGTTTGTGCTTCGAGCTGGGGGCGAGAAACTGGTCTATACGGAAAAAGGATTTTACCATGAAGCTCCGAGCGACGACACCGCTTACTACTTTTGCTTCCCCTTTCTTCATCGGGTCGACCTATTCCAAGCGCCGGACTGGGTAAAAGACACAGTATGGTATCAAATTTTCCCCGAGCGGTTCGCCAACGGCAACCCGGCCATCAGTCCGAAAGGGGCGCGGCCGTGGGGAAGCGAGGACCCGACGCCGACGAGCTTTTTCGGCGGCGACTTGCAAGGAATCATCGATCACCTTGACTATTTGGCTGATCTCGGTATTACCGGCATTTACTTGACGCCGATTTTCCGCGCACCGTCGAATCATAAATACGACACCGCTGATTATTTTGAAATCGACCCGCACTTTGGGGACAAAGAGACATTGAAAACACTTGTCAAACGCTGCCATGAAAAAGGAATCCGCGTCATGCTCGATGCGGTCTTCAATCATTGCGGCTATGAGTTTGGCCCGTTTCAAGATGTGTTAAAAAACGGCGCAGCGTCTAGGTATAAAGATTGGTTCCATATTCGCGAGTTTCCGCTCCAAACGGAGCCGCGCCCGAATTACGACACGTTTGCGTTCGTGCCGCAAATGCCCAAGCTCAACACCGCCCATCCGGAAGTGAAGCGCTACTTGCTTGATGTCGCGACGTACTGGATTCGCGAGTTTGATATTGACGGCTGGCGGCTCGATGTGGCAAACGAAATCGATCATCAATTTTGGCGCGAGTTCCGGCAGGCGGTCAAGGCGCTAAAGCCCGATGTGTACATTCTCGGCGAGATTTGGCATGATGCCATGCCTTGGCTGCGCGGCGACCAGTTTGACGCCGTCATGAACTACCCGTTGGCGGACGCGGCGCTCCGCTTTTTCGCCAAAGAAGACATGAGCGCCAGCGAGTTTGCCGACCGATTGATGCATGTGCTTCATTCCTATCCAAAACAGGTCAACGAAGCGGCATTCAACTTGCTTGGCAGCCATGATACACCAAGGCTGCTCACTGTTTGCAGCGGCGACGTCCGCAAAGCGAAGTTGTTGTTTTTGTTCCAGCTCACTTTCACTGGTTCGCCGTGTATTTACTATGGCGATGAGATCGGCATGACGGGTGGAAACGATCCGGAATGCCGGAAATGTATGGTGTGGGATACAGAGAAGCAAAACAAAGAACTGTATGAACATGTCAAGCAACTGATCGCTCTTCGCAAGCAATATCGGGCGCTTCGACGCGGCGATGTCGCTTTTCTCGCCGCCGATGATGAAGCGAACCATCTTGTTTATGAAAAAACGGATGGCAATGAAACGGTCATGATCATCATCAACCGGAGCAACGAAGCAGCAGAAATCCCTATGCCGATCGATGCGCGTGGAAAATGGCTGGTCAACCTTCTGACAGGGGAGCGGTTCGCCGCAGAGGCGGAAACACTTTGCGTCTCCTTGCCGCCGTACGGGTTTGTGCTTTACGCGGTCGAAAGCTGGTAAGGCGGCGCCGCGACAAACGATGGATGAGCGCAAATACAGGAAAGGCGACCGGTGCAGCGGGTGGCTGCACCGGTTTTATACGCGCCGCGCCATGCGCCGATATTCGGTCGGCGTGATCCCTTCCATCTTTTTAAACAGGCGCGAAAAGTAGGCGCCATCGTCAATGCCAACCCGCTTGGCGATCGCCTCAATCGTCTCGTTCGTCTCCGCCAACCATTGCTTTGCCTTTGACAGCCGATAATGCGCCAAGTAGCGGCTAAATCCCATGCCCATCGTTTTTTGCATGCAGCGGGTGATGTAGTCCGGGTGGAATCGGAGCTCCTGCGCGAGCATGTCCAGTGTAATGGGCTCGCTGAAATGTTTCTCGATATACGCAACCACCGCAGCGCTGATCTGTTCAGACGCGCTCGGGACGGAAAGCTCTTGTTTTTGCAAGTGCCAAAGGAATTCGATGAACAACAGCAGCTGCCGGAGCGGCTGATCGATATCCCGCCGAATGTTTTGTTCCACGATTTGACTTAGCAGCTGTTCCACCCGCTCGCGCTGCTTTACTTCGCCATATTGACGTATGGAGAGTCGGTATTGGATCGGCTCGGTGTATGTCGCCTCCTTTTCGATCACGGTCTGCCGGCTGACACCGCAATCGGAAACGACCGCAAAGTCTGGCAGCAAAAAATGAAGCCAAACCAGCTCCGTCCGTTCTTCGCATGGGCGGTGTCCGTAATGTTCCCTCCCCGGGATCAACAACAAATAGTGGCCACTGCCAACCGCAAACTCGCGCCCGTTTTCTGTCATATACAAACAGCCTCGTTTCACGTAAAGCAAATCAAAGACGGAAAATGTGCGGCGGAAATGCTTCTTTCCTTCCGGAAATACACTTTCCGCCCCTTTGATGAACACCGGCAGCGGTGGGAGCGAAAATATGACTGCATCCATCGCCCTTCTCCCCTTTTGTCGGAAATGTGCAAGCAAAATCGCTTCTTTCTCTTTCCATTATGCAACAAACTAGCTAAACTGAATATATCGTTCAAGTCGGAATAAGAAAAAGGAGTTGTCTCAACATGCGCCGTGAGGCCAAAACGCGGTCACTGTTTTCCTTGACGTGGCCAATTTTTATTGAAACGCTGCTCTATATGGTGATGGGCAACGCCGATACACTGATGCTCAGCCAGTATTCAGATCACGCGGTTGCTGCCGTCGGGGTGGCGAACCAAATCATTGCTTTGACGATCGTGCTGTTCAACTTCGTCGCTTTAGCGACAGCAGTGCTTGTTGCTCAATATTTAGGCGCCCGCCGAGAGCAAGAAGCCGTTGACGTATCGCTTGTATCCCTCGTGGCCAATTTGTTGTTCGGATTGTTGTTAAGCGCCATTCTCGCCGCATTCAGCGAGCCGATTTTGCGAATGATGGATTTGCCCGCCGAGCTGCTCGATGAAGGAACCCATTATTTGGCGATTGTCGGTGGATTTTTGTTCATCCAAGCGCTGATGATGACGGTCGGCGCCATTTTGAAAAGCTATGGCTTCACCCGTGACACGATGTATGTGGCGGTTGGCATGAACGTTTTGCACGTCATCAGCAACGCGGCCCTCATTTTTGGCTTGTTTGGCCTGCCCGCCCTCGGCATCCAAGGGGCTGCTATATCGACCGCCGCCAGCCGTGGCATGGCCTTTCTCGCGCTTCTTGCTTTGTTGCGCAAACGAACAAACATTCCGCTCGCACCAAGGGCGTTTCGCCGCCTTCCGTTTCACTATTTGCGCTCACTGCTGAAAATCGGTGTTCCGGCAGCCGGGGAACATCTTTCGTACAATACGGCGCAAATGGTCATTACGTATTTCATTACATGGCTTGGCGCTGAGGCATTGACCGTCCGTGTATACACGCAAAACATTATGATGTTTGTGTTTTTATTCGGCATCTCCGTCAGCCAAGGAACGCAAATTCTCGTCGGCTACTTCGTCGGGGCCGGGCGATACGAGGAAGCCTACGCCCGCTGCTTGAAAAGTTTGTACAGCGCCATCGCCATCTCAGTGCTGCTGGCCGCAGCCGCCTATTGGTTTGCCGAGCCGTTGCTGTCGCTCTTTACCGATGACCGCTCAATGATTGTTCTTGGCCGCAAACTGTTGCTGTTAACGATCATCCTTGAACCGGGGCGCTCATTTAATTTAGTGATTATCAGCTCGCTTCGTGCCGCTGGCGATGTGCAATTCCCTGTCTATATGGGCATTTTGTCGATGTGGGGCGTCGGCGTGACCATTGCTTACGTATTTGGCATCGCCCTCGGATTTGGCCTCGTCGGCATTTGGCTGTCGTTCATCGCCGACGAATGGCTGCGCGGACTGTTGATGCTTTGGCGCTGGCGGTCGCGCGTCTGGATGAAAAAAACGATGGTGCCACAAGCAAAAATGGCGTAGCGCCGCCAAATCGAATAAGAGCTGCGCGTAGGCGCAGCTCTCATTCTTTAATGCGAATGCCGTAATGATCAAACCAAACGTGCACTTGGCCAAGGTAAGCGAGCAGCTGCGGACCGGTCATGAGCTGCCCAAACCACGGCACTTGGAACGACTTCCCTTCTGTTTCAATGAGCGCCAGCAATTTTTCCCGGTCGAAAAACTCGTGCAAAACCGAAGAGCGGTCATGGAGCAACTGCTCAAGCCATTGCTTGACAAGTTTCGTATATAGAGGATGGTGCGTTTTCGGATATGGGCTTTTTTTCCGGTAGAGCACCTCTTCGGGAAGCAATCCCTCGAGCGCTTTTCGCAAAAGGCCTTTTTCTCGGCCGCCGTACATTTTCATATCCCACGGAATGTTCCAAACGTATTCGACAATGCGATGGTCAGCGAACGGCACGCGCACTTCCAAGCTTGCTCCCATGCTCATCCGGTCTTTCCGGTCAAGCAGTGTCGTCATAAACCAAATCATATTTAAGTAAAACAGCTCACGCCGCTTCGCCTCCTCGGCGCTTTCCCCCTCGAGACGCGGCACTTCAGCAAGCGTTTGTTCATAACGCATTTGCACATAGTCGTCAAGGCGAAGCTTTTGCCGCCACTCATCCTTTAATAGGCCCATGCGCGCGTCGACCGAACGCATCCACGGAAATCCTTTCCGAGACAAATCGTCCGGCCGATGAAACCATGGATAGCCGCCGAAAATTTCATCGGCGCACTCCCCTGATAAGCTGACGACAAACCGTTCGCGAATTTGTTTGCAAAACCAAAGAAGCGAAGAATCGACATCGGCCATGCCCGGAACGTCGCGGACGATGACGGCTTCATGCAAATGGCGGAACAGTTCTTCTTGCGTGATCACGCAGCGATGATGAACCGTTTGAAATTTGTTTGACACCTGTTCGATAAATGGCGCATCCGTGTTTGGTTGAAAATCGTTGGCTTTGAAATACTGGTCGTTTCCTTCATAATCGATCGAGTAGGTGTGCAGCGGCCCTTTTCCATCTGCCGCGAAGGCATTGGCGGCAATCCCTGTAATGGCGCTTGAATCGACTCCACCGGATAGAAATGTGCAGACCGGCACATCGGAAACGAGTTGGCGCGTGACCGCATCCGTCAATAGAAAGCGCAGCTTTTCGACCGTTTCCTCGAACGAATCGCGGTGGACGTCGCTTTCGACATTCCAATACCGCCAAATGCGAAGCCCGCTGCGAGAGAACGTGAGCGCATGTGCCGGGCGCAGCTCTCGAATGCCGTCAAACACGCCGTGCCCCGGTGTGCGCGACGGTCCGAGGCCGAACACTTCGGCGAGTCCTTCATAATTGACTTCTGCCTTTACATCGGGATGGGCCAAAATGGCTTTCACTTCCGAGCCGAACAGCAGCCCCCCGCCATCTTCTCGATAAAACAAAGGTTTTACTCCGAGCCGGTCGCGCGCCATAAATAACAGCTCGCGCTCCTCGTCCCAAACGGCGAAGGCAAAAATGCCGTTGAGCCAATCGACGCATTTCTCCTTCCATTCCATATATGCAGCAAGCAACACTTCTGTATCGGAATGACCATCAAATCGATAGCCTTGGCGCAACAGTTCCTTGCGAATGTCTTCCGTATTATACAGCTCGCCGTTATAGACGATCGTATAACGATGTCCGTTTTTTTGCCGGACCATCGGTTGTTTGCCGCCAACCGGATCCACGACGACAAGCCGTTTATGGCCGAAGGCGACATGAGTGTCCAGCCACGTATTTGTATCATCCGGTCCACGTTTGGCGAGCGTCTCTGTCATGCTGTCAATGACCGTCCGCTCGCGGCGCAAATCGCGCCCGAAATGGACCCAGCCAGTAATGCCACACATACAAACCAATCCTTTCTTTTTATCAAAGATGGCAAGTTCTCACCCGTTTCCATCATTTCGTCCGTTCTTTTTTCACGATCGTTTCCAGCGATCGCTCCTTTGATTCACGATGGTTCTCCACGTCGGCATGATTCCATTTTATGCACCCCCCGTCATTTCGATGAATTGTCCGACGTCGGTCGCCGCATGAATAAATCAGCAAAAAAATGGAAAAACAGAGGAGTACAAGGAGGATGAGAGATATTGAACATCGAGGAACGGCTGCAATGCATTGTGGAACAGCCGCGGGCGTATGTGTATGGAACAGTGGAGTTCGTCAACGATGAATGGATCTTCTTCGACGAAGAAGAAGAGGAAGCCTCTTTAGTAGAAGAAATTGCCGAGCAAGGCATCGAATGGTTTCACTGCGGGCATTGGCTGTCCGGGCAATGGCAGGATCAGGGCGCGGTCGCCACGGATCTTGGCGTCTTTCCCCTCGAAAACGGCGATCGCATCCGTTTCCGCAAACGGCTGACTTATGCCTATCAACAATGGCTCGCTGCGCTTCCTGATTCAACCTTTTTCCAGTTTGTTCAATGGCTGAACAGCCTCGGATTTTCGCTGTATGACTGCTTATATTGCTACAACGGCCTATTGTTTGCCAAATCGTCTGGCGTGAATTTCATCATTTACGACAACACCGAACAAATTGGCAGCATCCACCATTATTACGAGCGCGGACGGGCGTCAAGCGACCGTTTTGAAATCACATTAAACAGCGGTGAGCGAGCCATTTGCGCCCAAATCGGCTGAATCGCCTGTTGATCCTCACGTCGTCGAAGTCCAACGGCGAGCTGTCAATGTTTTTTTTACCGGCCATCCTTCCGCCCGAAGCGAAGCCTAGCAGCCGTTTTGCTTCAGGCGGAGTGCCGACGGGCGACAGCCGTCAACCGACGCGGTCGGAGGATCACTTTTGTTTTTCCGTCACATACGGCATCACTTCTTCAGCGAGAAGCGGCGGACAAATCACATATCCTTGCGCATACGTGCATTGCAAATCGCGAAGCCGATTGAGCTGTTCCGGCGTTTCCACCCCTTCAGCGATCGTCTCAAGCCCCAACCCGTGCCCCATCGTAATTATCGCCTTGACGATGGCCTCATCGGAAGCGTTGGCATGCAATTGTTCAATAAAGGCACGGTCAATTTTCAATATTGTCGCTGGCAACCGCTTTAAATAATGGAACGAGGAATATCCGGTGCCGAAATCATCGACGGCGATGCCGACGCCAAGCTTCCTCAACTCGTCTATTGTCCGGAGCGTGCTGGACAGATAACGGAGCATCGAATGTTCGGTCAATTCGAGATGCAAACAGGACGGAGACAAGCGCGATTGCTTCAGCGCTTGTTTTACATCGTTTACAAATCGCTCGTGTTGAAACTGGACAGGGGAGACGTTGACAAAAATGGCAAGTCGGTTATCTCCCATCATTTCCTGCCATTGTTTCGTCTGTCTGCAGGCGGTTTTCAGCACCCAGCGCCCAATCTCATGAATCAACCCGGTCTCTTCCGCCAAAGGGATGAATTCATCCGGCCGCACAAGCCCAAGCTTCGGGTGGCGCCAGCGGATCAGCGCCTCCGTCGCCTTCACCGCACCCGTATGTACGTCGACAATTGGTTGGTAGCAAAGAAATAATTCATTCTCTTCGATCGCCCTGCGCAAATGGCCGCCCATTTCCAATCGATGTATTGCTTCTTCGTTCATTTGCGCGCAGTAGCGCTCCACCCGGTTGCCGCCGCCTTTTTTAGCCATGTTGACAGCCATATCGGCGTGCCTAAGGAGCGCGTGTTCGTCCTCTCCGTCATCTGGAAACATCGCTAGACCAACGCTCGCTGTAACGAAAAATTCCTTTCCGTCGTACACAATCGGCCGCGCCACTTCGCGCACGATGCGGAGCGCCGCTTCCGTCGCCGCCTCGACCTCTGTTTTGAGCGGAAAAAGCAAGCAAAATTTGTCGCCGTGAAACCGGCCAAGCTCCGCACCAAGCGGCAAGACGCGGCGAATGCGCTCGACAAGCTGGCGCAAAATGTCATCTCCGGCGTAATGGCCGACGCTGTCGTTAATCCACTTAAATCGGTCCAAATCGATCAAAGCAACCGTCATCTTTCGTCGCTTCTGCTTGGCTTTGTCCAGCTGTTCGGAAAGCAATTCCATCCATTTTGTCCGGTTGGGCAAGTTCGTATCGGGGTCGTAGTATGCTAAATAAGAGATTTTCTCCTCCGCCTTTTTTTGCTCGGTAATGTTGCGTCCGATTCCGTAAATGCCGACCTTTTTGCCATCCACAATGATGGGAATGTTTTTCATTTGAAACAAAAGCCGTTCTCCCGATTTCGTCGGAATTTCCAAGTTATACGTTTGGATATTCCCCCGCAACGCTCGGTAAAAATAGCGGGTGACGCGGGGAATATCATTCGGATGAATGTACTTGAGCGAATTCGTATACAGAATTTCTTCTTTCTTGTAACCGAGCACTTGCTCAAAAGCAGGGTTGACGCTTGTCAAACGGCCGTGCAAATCTGTGGAATAGACAATGTCCGTGTTATGCTCAAACAACGATTTGTAGCGTTGCTCGGACATTTGCAGGCGGACGTGCAGCCGCTCCATATCGCGGGACGATGTTGACATGAGCTGCGCTAACGTCATCATTCCTTCTGGCGGCGATGGCCACGGTAACAGTCGGCCGCTCTCCGCCGAGGCCGCTGTTTCCGCCAGCGAAATGGCCGCAAATGCGGCCGGCCGCACCGCCGTATACGCATCTTTCACCAACACCTCGACGGCCGGAAACAGCGCTGCCTGTCCAAACGCCGCAGCCACGCCGTCAAACAGCCGGCGCGTATACCCACTCAGCGCCGCACTGTAGTAAAGCAGCATTCCTTCTGCTGGTTGCTTGGCCGTTTGCATCGCCACATCACGCGCGCTCCAGTAAAGGGACGCGGCATGAATATAGGCAAATCGCACCTTTTCTCCGTTATGGACATGGCCCCTTACTGCAACCGAGCCATCCTGGTTGACAGCGACAATCGGCAGGCAGACATCGCGTCCGTTCCGTTCGACAAGAAACGGGAATTCCATCCCAGAAAACGGAAGGCGTTCGATAAACTCTCTTCCTAAATACCGTTCCAAATAGCGCGACGCTTTTTGCCCGTTGAGCTCGTCAATCTGCTGATCGCGGCTTTTCGTGATGGAAAACGCCAAACCAATCGGCTCCCATAAAAACGGGGCGGCACAGTGGCCGCGAAGCGCTGTTCCGCTGAAAGAGACGGCGATTCCCCCGCGCTCAATCCGTCCGTCGGGCGAAAATAACACGCTGCCCTCGGGAAGCGCGCAACCGACGATGGCCATTCGTTCATTCGCAAGCGGCAAGTGGCGGAGCAAGGGCGGCAAAGCCGAGCGGTGATCGGAAAACACCAGAAGCAGCGCCGTGTCGCGATGAATGGCTGTCTCTGCAATGAGCGCCGCCAGTCCGTCTGGGCGGTCAAACTCATCAGCCGGCAGCACCAACGACGAAACAGCCGACGACATCATCGATGCGATGCCAACGGCAAGATTCGCCTCCCCAGCCATTGGCAGCGGCGCTGCCATCCCGACCATATGGGCGTGCGGCCAACGATGGGCTAACGCGGCAACGGCATGGCACACTGTTTCTTCATCGTTGCCGGCAATTTGGACAAACAGCGGCTCGTCCAAGGAAGAACTATGCTCCCTGAGCAAATGATCCAGCTCCTCGGCGCGGCGGCAGCAGAGCCAACGCATAAACCATTCATGCCCCCTCCGCTGACCAATTAGGTCAGAAAATTCGAAAAATGACATTTCTTTTACCATACCATATTTTCGCCTTCAACAAAAGCGGCAACCAACGTAAGGCTGCCGCTTCATTTTTAGAATAGGTCGAAGCCAAGCGGCAGCAACAAGCCAAGAAACAGCGTCACTGCAAGGGCAATGACCCATTGCGTCCATCCTGCCGCCGCGCTTTTTCCTTTTTTTCCAGCCATCAAAACCATTTCCATCGCTCCGATTACCCACAGCCCGGCGAGCGCCTTTAGCCAATAAAGCGCAGATATCGAAGCAATGCTATGCAGCAAAAGCAAGCCCGTCACAATTGTGAAGATGTAAAACAGCCGCAACACCATTTGCACGATTTTTGCCTTGCCCGCCCCTTGCCGCTGCATCGACACTGCAAAGAGAAACAAAACAATCGTAATGAACCAGCTCGTAATATGGGCATGCGTCAACGTCCATCCCTCCAACCATTCCTTGTTCCTCCCCATCATAGCACGGCAAGCGGACGGTTGACAAACTTCACGAAAACGAAAGACGCTCTTTCTTTCAAGAGGGCGCCTTTCGAACATCAGTGGGAGCTTCCTCGCTTCCGCCGTTTACTCTCCCACTTTGTTGCGCAGCGTGCCGATGCCCTCCACCGTCACCTCAATGACATCGCCCGTTTGCAAAAAGCGCGGCGGGTTCATCCCTTTGCCGACCCCAGCCGGCGTTCCTGTAGCGATGATGTCGCCCGGCTCAAGCGTAATGCCTTTTGAGATCGTCTCGATGATCGATTCAATGGAAAAAATCAATTGTTTCGTGTTCGCTTGCTGGCGCACTTCGCCGTTGACCCGCGTCTCGATGCGCAAGTCGTTTGGATTTGGCACAAATTTGCTTGGCACGATCCATGGCCCCATCGGGCAAAATGTATCCAAGCTTTTGCCGAGAAAATATTGCTGGTGCCGCTCCTGCAAATCTCTTGCTGTCACATCGTTGATGATCGTGTATCCAAATACGTAATCAAGCGCGTCTTCGCGGCGGATCGCCCGCCCTTGTTTGCCGATGACCGCCGCCAGCTCCCCTTCATAGTCCATCTCATTGGTGACATCGGCATGGCGCAAAATCGTTTCCTCATGACCGATGACCGTTGTCGGCGCTTTCGTGAAGACGATCAAATGCTCCGGCACATCGGCGCCGCCGAGCTCCAGCGCGTGATCCACATAGTTTTTGCCGATGCAAAAAATGTTTTTCGCCGGCCGCGGGATCGGGGCCAAAAGACGGACATCGCTGAGGCGATAAACGTACTCCGGTGCCGGGTGGCGCAGCGCCCAGTCAACTACTTCTTGTGCTCGGGTGAAAAACGCCTCCCCTTGGGCAATCGCCTCAAGCATAGTCGTCGGCATCGTCTCCGTCCCATCCATCGTCCGTTCGGCGCGGCGCAAATGAACCGCCCGGTCGTCTCCTTGCGGCACGGCTCCGACAAACGTTTCTCCATCGAAAAGTGCGGTGATCAGTTTCATCGTGTCTCTCTCCCTTTCTTCGTTATGCAGCGGACGCTTCGTGGACTCTTCTCCCCCGCCCGCCTTCGCCATTTTGGCGCGTTGAGGATGATATTCGCCATCGAGGAGAAAAAGTCCTGTTTTTGTAGAATTTTGTCTAAATTAGGAAATTTATCACTTATTTTCCCGAATCTCTTCCTTTTTTCGTCGCGATATGTATAATAATGTTTAGTTTCCACTAGGACGTCGATTGCGACTTTTGTCATGCAACAAACGTCTTGCATCGACGCGGCATGCCTCAACCAACATTTCAAACGAATTGATGGTGAAAGAAATGGTTCTGTTGCAAATTGAAGAAAAACGACAACAAATGATCGAATTGGCGCTCACTTATGGATTCACGGCCAAAGAGACGATCGAATGCAGTCAAGAGCTTGACCAATTGATCAATCAATACTTGCAGCAAACCAAGATTTTTGAATCGCCTTCTCTGCCCGTTCAGTAAGCGGCGGGTTTTTATTGCCCCGGCCGGCGGCGAAACGGCGGCCGCGCTCCGTATGTCCCCCACCTCCACAACCACTCGATCGGTCCGAAGCGAAACCGCGCGAACCAGCGGCGGCTCGCCCATACTTCAACCGCATACAATGCAAACGCGAGCAGCGTCTCCTGCCATGCGCTTGTGCGCCCGTACCACCCAAGCCCATAACCGTAAAACAGCGACGTGCAAACGAGCGATTGGGCGAGGTAATGGGTGAGCGACATTTTTCCGACGTCTTGCCACCACCGCCAGGCGCGCTGCCAGCTTTGTTTCCCGCAGACAAACACGGCAGCCGCCGCGTAAAACACTGCCAATGCGGCACCGCCGAAGCTGTCTTGGATGTACACTGTCAAGTCGTTGGCCGTAGCCCAATACGGGATTGTTTTTAGCGCTAAACCAAAACATAGCGCCCACCCCATCAGGCGGCGCAGCTTCGCAGGCGGGTGACGGTCAGCTTCAAGCCAACGTTGGTCGGCGGCATAGCCGCCGAGCAAACAAAACGGCAGCACGGTCAGCACGGTAAGCAGCAGCCCACCATCGCCGTTGATATACATCCAGTCGTTCCACCGTTGCCAAAACACGTCGTGAAACGTTCCGTTTCGATAATGGCGAACCGCGGCGGCCGCCGCGGTCTCGTGGCCGCCGGCTGTCTCCATTTCCCCGGCCAACACATTGAGAGCTAACAACAGCGCCATGAGGCCGTGAAAAAGAAAAAAGACGGCAACAGCCGCCGTCCGCCACCAACGAGGCGGGGCGGCGAAAAAGAAAAGCATGATGAACCCGGCGAGGGCGTAGGGGATTAAAATATCGCCAAACCAAAGGCCAAACGCATGAGCAATGCCGATCCCAAGCAAAAGAAAGAAGCGGCGCAAAAGAATCGGAATCGGCCGCTCCCCGCGGCTGCTGAGCCGGCGGAACATCATCACGGCGCCGAAGCCGAATAAAAAGGCAAACAGCGGATACGCGCTCGCTTCAAACAACACATCCACGACCGCGGCCACAGTCCGATCGAAGCCGCTGTCCTTGATGCTGTCATCATATAACGCCGGCGAGGAAAAATAATGCATGTTGACAAGCAAAATGCCGAGCAAGCCGAACCCGCGCAACACATCCGCCGCGGCGATTCGCTCCGGCGATCTGATCATCGCTTTCTCCCTTCTTTCTATCACCTCGCCGCCTGCGAAGCCGGGGATGCCCCGCCGCCTTATCCATTTCATTCGACGCGCTCTCCTCTGCTCGTCCGAAGGCGCATGCCTGTGCCATCAGTTGACATAGCGGCCCGATTTTCCAACTGCATCCCAATATTGGCGGCGCAAGTGTACTTTCTGAATTTTTCCGGAGGCTGTTTTCGGCAGCTCATCGACAAACGTGACGCCCGTAATGGCTTTGAAATGAGCCAGTTTTTCCCGTGAAAAGGCGATCAGCTCTTCCTCTGTCACGTTGTGCCCTGGACGGACAACGACGAACGCATGCGGCGTTTCTCCCCATTTTTCGTGCGGCGCGGCAATGACGGCTGCCTCGAGCACAGCGGGATGTTCATAAAGCGCACCTTCGACTTCAATCGACGAAATATTTTCCCCTCCGCTAATAATAATATCCTTTTTCCGGTCAACGATATCAATATGCCCGTATTCATCGACGGTTGCCATATCGCCGGTATACAGCCAGCCGTCGCGGATCGTTGCGGCGGTCGCTTCTTCGTTTTTCCAATATCCTTTCATGACGCCATGGCTGCGGACAATCACTTCGCCGATCGCCCGGCCATTATGGGGCACTTCGTCGCCGTTTTCGTCGACCACTTTCACTTCGCAGCCGATCATCGGATAGCCGGCCTTTGCCTTGATCCGCTGCTTTTGCTCCACTGGCAGCCCGTCAAGCTGCGGACGAATGAGCGAAATCGTGCTGAGCGGAGACGATTCGGTCATGCCGTACACTTGGATAAACTCCCAGCCGAGCTTCTCCTCGACGCGCGCGACAAACGCCGGCGGCGGCGCAGAACCGGCGATGACGACCCGCACGCCTTCCGGGACGTCCGGTTGATATTGCTCGTAATATTGCAGCAACATATTGAGCACAGTCGGAGCCATATGCATGACCGTCACTTGGTAAGTTTGGACAAGGTCAAAAATGGCTTTTGGGTCGACTTTACGCAAACCGATTTGCGTTGCCCCGTTGGCGGTGTAATAAAACGGGGCGCCCCAACCGTTGACGTGGAACATCGGCAACACATGCAAATACGTATCGCGGTCGGACACACGCAAATGGTGCATCGTCACAAGCGCATGCAAGTAGTTGTTCCGATGCGTCAGCATGACTCCTTTTGGATTGCCTGTCGTCCCGCTCGTATATAGCAAACTGCATACATCGTTCTCATCGATCATCGGGCGCGGAACCGGCGCTGACGACTGGGCGGCGAGCCATTCGTCGTAAGCGGTTTCATCAATCACCGACTCTGTTTTATGGTGAACAATGATCTCCTCGACCGTTTCAAGCTTGTTTTTGACTGGTGCAATCAGCCCGTACAGCTCCTGATCCACAAACAACACTTTCGTTTCGCTATGATTCAAAATGAAAACGTAATCATCCGGTTTCAGCCGCGTATTCAGCGGCACCATCACCCCTCCCACTTCAAACACACCGTAAAACCCTTCGAGCATCTCGAGCGTGTTGGGCGCCAAGTACGCCACGCGGTCGCCTTTGCGGATGCCGAGCTCTCGCAGCCCGTTGGCGAGTCTCGACACCCGTTCGCCAAGCTCACGATACGTCACCGTCCGCCCCGAACAAATCATGGCTGTCTTGTCCCCATAGAGAGCCACGGCGCGATCTAAAAAGTGATGGAGCACGAGCGGTACATTCATTCTCCCATCCCCCTGTTTTATGTTTTAGAAAATTAACAATTGTATTATATAACAAAGATGGCATAAAGAAAAAGGGGGGCCGTCCCAAAAGGTCGTAAAATGACTTTTGAGGCCAGCCCTCTTTCTTGGCTAGTCCGCTCCATTGCGCCAAAAAAGAACCCGTTTTCTTCTTTTTTGCCCAAAAACGAAAGCTAGGCGAATCCTTTCGGGACAACCGCTAGTTGTTTCCTTTCACCCCAGCGTCGGAGACGTCGGGATCAACCGTATTCGTAACACTGCAAAACGTATTCGTTTGCAAGAAATCGCCAGTATTGCTGCCGCCGGCACCTGAGTTTGTCTTCGATGTGCTTTTCGGAGCGATTTGCAGCACATCCCCCATGTTGACGGTGCCATTGCCGCTCACGTTCGTCACTTTGATCCCGCCAATGACGATTGCTGGCATCCCCTTTCCCCTTCCTTTCTGCCCGTTCCCTTTCTTTATCATACGCGGGAACTGCTCCCCTCGCTTGGACTCTCGCCCCGCATTGAACCGTTTTTTCTCAGTTTTCATACAATAACGATAGCGACACGACGAAAAAGGAGGGAGCTCTTCATGCCTTCATTTATCAGCGGACCGATTAAGATCACCCATGTCAGCGGCGACGGCACGGTGAATTTCGGCGACGTCTTGCAAATCACACCAAAGAGCACGTTGAAATCCAATACCGGCTCAGGCGGCGGCAACAACGGGGACTTCCTGCAGACGAATACGTTCGTCAGCTTTACAAACACCGGCGATCCGGATGTTTTCGACTCAAATAATGCCGCCAACAATTAAAGCGAACGTTTCGCAGCTTGCGCCCATACACTAGTATCAACGAAAAAAACAAGGAAGGGAGCATGCCCACATGCCGGCTTTTGTCGGAGTCGTCAAACTGAACAGCATCGGAAGCAGCGGCGTGTTCCATATTGGCGATGTGTTTGCGATTTCCCCGCAAAGCGTGACGAAAACGTTCGCCGGCGCCGGTTCGTTTAACACCGGCGACGGGCTTCATATCTATAACTATTACAGCAATACGAATACGAATGACGCCGATGTCGCCGATGAAAATGTCGTCGGAAACGTTTGAAGGAGGAGAAGGAGGGTGCACGTTTACATCAGCCAAAGCATCTGCATCCACCAGTTGCGGATCGGCTCGGTCACCAATTCATCCGTTTTGCAAATCGGCAGCGCCGGAAGCATTCAAGCGCTCTCAACGCTCGCCAACACCGGCGGATTCACCGGTCCGGCCCCACAGGCGACCGTGCCGCCCGGTGCATCCGCTCCTCTCGTTCCTCTCCATTCAGCCACCCGCTAAATTCAGTGGAAAAAAGTGATGAGAGCGAAAGGCCGTCCATATATTGAAGGTAAGAGGGCTCTTTGGAGAGGATGATGGTGCACAATGAGCATTTACGAGTATTTCGTCAAGCTGCACCGCTATTTATTATGGCAAACAAAAAAAATACGGGCGCTGGAACGCCGTCTCGACGCACTCGAAGCCCGGCTTCGGGAAATGGAGGCTCAGCCGCGCACATCGATCGAACGAATTGAATATAAATTTGACCAGCTCAAAGTGGAAACGCTCGAAGGAACGCTAAACATCGGGATCGCTCCGCCCGGAGCCGGCGGCACGATTGAAGACTTTGCCGTCGAACCGGTGAAAACCGTGATTCCAAAGCCGGAAACGGTGCTCATGCGCCCGATTCAAGAAAAAGTAGCCGCCTATCTCAACGGGGAAGCACCGGAAACGTTAAAACGCCTTGAGCAGCAATACGGCCGCCGCCTCGACGATACGTACCGCCAGTTCATTTTGCAAGACATCGCCCGGCAAACGGACGAACGCATCCGCTTCTACTTGCAAGAGAAAGCCAACCATGGCTACGTTCCGTCCGGTGACCGCGATGAGGCGGTCGAAAATGAAATTTTTCAAAAAGTGAAAGCCGATATCGAACAATCGCTCGATGCATTTTTGAAACATTTGCCTTCAGGGGAGGGATAGACGTGAACTATACAGTGATCAATCGCCATCTGCATGTTGGCGACATCCGCCTCGTGGCCGTCGCCAGCGCCTCACTGTTTTTAATCGGCGACGTCGATGCGATCCACTTGTCATCAGCGTTTGACACACCGCCCGAATCGCTCATCATCGGTCCGTTTGTCCCGCTTGTGCCGGCTCGAGGGGAAGCGCCGTGAAACGAACGTCAGTTGTGCAAACGTTCCATGCCGAAACGCTTATCATTAGCTCTGTGCTGCAAATCGGCGACTCAGAGCGAATTTCCGCCCGCACGCGCACCTTGGCCGTTCAGCGGCAATATGAGCTGTTTTTTGGCCCAGAAGGAGAACAAATATTCCCTGTTTTTGCGAAACCGATCCCGCGCTGGACTTCTCCACCGCCGGTAGCCGCACGCCAAACGCTCCATGAGTCCCCGGTCATTTCCGTTCAGTCTGTGCGCGTGCTCGCGATTTCTTCATCCGCTATCGTCCATATCGGCTCGACCTCGACAGCGGAGGCAGAGGCAAGAATTAAACATATCCGCCAGCTGGCCGGCTCTGAGTCGAGCGCGCCAACAAGAGGGAGGGATTCATAATGCCTTCGTTTGTCGGCCCGATTAAAATCAACAGCGTCGGCAGCGGAGCTGTCGTCCAAATGGGCGACTGTCTGTACATCGCGCCGAAAGTCGCCACGAAAACGCAAGCCGGATCCGGCGGGTTCAACACCGGCGATTTTGTGATGACGAACAACGCCATCAGCTTTACAAACGCGTTTGATCCGGATGTATTCGACCAAAACGTGGCCGCCAACAACTGAACGTTGCAGAAGACGAATCCTCATTCATCACCTTTCATTTGCCAACATCAACCTTACCAGCCGAACGCTGCCGAAACTAAAAAGAGGGGCAAACGCCCCTTTTTCTTTTGTTCGGCGGGCGAGCCATTTTACATCATTTCCAGCCGGACGCGCGTGCCGCGGCCGGACGGTTCAGCCGGTTCAACGATGAGCCGTCGCGGCAGACGGTTGCGAATTTCTTGAACATGACTGATGACGCCGACCGCCAGTCGCTCGGTATGCAGCTTTTCCAAGGCGGAAATGACCGTCTCAAGCAGCTCGGCATCGAGGGTGCCAAACCCTTCGTCCAAGAAGAAAAAGCGGAGCGGATACTCGCCGCGCAGCTGAATTTGCGCCGATAACGCCAGCGCCAACGACAGCGACGTCAAAAACGTCTCCCCACCCGAGAGCGTCGATACCGGCCGTCTGACGCCGCCATTGGCATCATCGCGGATGAGAAACCCGCCTTGCGAATCCAATTCGAGCGAATACCGGTGCCGTGTCAGCCGCTGCAGCCGTTCCGAAGCCATGGCGGTTACTTGCTCGAGCTGCTCTTCAGCCATAAATTCGACAAAGCTGTTGCCGCGAAGCAGCGCCTGCAGCTGTTTATACCGCTCGATGCGCCGGCTGAGCTCCGCCTGCTTCTCCTCCAGTTCAACAAAGCGGCTATGTTTTTTTCTCAACTCTTCTACCTTCGCTTGAGCTGCCCCAAGCTGCTGCGTCATCGCCTCCACTTGCTCCTTCAACTCGGCGTATACACGCTGCATCGTCTCCCATTGTTCAGCGCTCACCGCCGCCCCCCCGATGGCGGCGGCCAGCTGGGCGAGGCGATGTTCGGCTTGCTCGATTTGGCGCCAATAGCGGCGGATTGCCTCATCCCATTCATCCCGCTGCGCTTTTTCCGCCTTCGCTTGCTTGACTTGTTCGGCATCGGCAAACATGGTGTCCGAAAGCGCACCGCGCCAGCGAGCGAGCGCCTCTTCTTCGCGGCGGACGCCTTCTTCCCACGCCTGCTTGGCCGCTTTTGTTTCGCTTTCAAGCATTTGATATTCCCGCTGGGCGCGCTGCCAGGCCTCATACGCCTGTTGCTCGCCGTTTTGCAGCTGGCGCCATTCAGCCTCCGCCTTCTGAAGCTGCACGGCCGCTGATCCTGAGCCCGCCTTCTCGCCCCGTTGCCGCTCATATTCGTTCCATTGCTGCTGTTTGGCGCTCATCAGCGAGTCAAGACGCACCCGCTCCGTCTCAAGCCGGCTTCGCTCTTCAGCCGCTTCCTCTTTCGCCCGCTGTTTTTCCTCTAAAAACAGCACGCTGTCCTCCAGCCGTTTTTGCACGTCGCGCCGCACTTTTTCCCGTTCACGCAGCTGTTCATACACCGCATCGATCGTCTCAAGCGAAAGGAAAGGATACATCTGCCGCCATTGCTGTTCAAGTTGCCGCCGCTCTTCCTCCAGCCGCTGCTTTTCAACTTGCACCGCTTCGATGTCCGCCGCTATCCATTGGCACGCTTTCTCCGCTTCGCGCCGCGCTGACTCGGCTTCATTCCATTGGGCAAGCGCCCGGTAGACCGCTTCTTTCAATTCAATGACATCTTGCGCAAGCGCCCGCACTTCCACAGTGAGGTCGACGGCCTCCTCCACCGAGCGGCTTTCGGCAAACACAGGCGGCGCTTCATGGCCTACCGCCAGCTCGGCAAGCTGCTCGAGCTGCGCCTTGAACGAAATGATCATTTGCCAATCTTGTTCATACCGCTGCCGCTCTGCCTCAAGCTCGGACAGACGCTCAAGTTGGACATCGTGCGGTGCGGCGGCCGGATGCGGATGCTCGCGCGATCCGCACACTGGACACGGCTCGCCGGGACGGAGCCGCTCAGCCAAGGCGGAGGCGAGTTGCGCCGTCCGCGCTTCTTCGGCTCGCTGTCGCTCCGCCTCCATGGTTTTCTGCAACGTATACAATTGTTTTTCAGCGTCCTGCTGCCGCCAGCAGACGAAACGATACGTCCGCTCCACACGCCGGAACAGCTCTTGAAGCCGGGAGCCGGCAGCGGCTGATCGGCGTTCCCGCTCCAACTTTTCCTCTTTCGCCCGACGCCAAACGGCCTCCTTTTGCTGAAGCTGGGCATCGACGCGAGCGATGGCTGACGCCGCTTGCTCAATATGCTGCTTCTGCCTGTACGCCCGCTCTGCCTCATCTTTTCCAGCCAGCGCCTCTTCATGCTGTTTCAGTTCTTCTTTCAACTCCCGCTGCCGCTTCGCGCCGCGCTCATACCAGACCGACGCCTCTTCAAACCGGCGTGCAGCTGCCTTCTCTTGGGCAATGAGTCGCTTCCTCTCTTCACTAAGAGCTGCGAGCTCCTGTCCAAGCGCTTCCATTTGCTGCTCAAGCTGCGCCGCCTGCCGCAGCCGTTCCATCTGGACGAGCAATTCCGGTTCGCGCTGCGCCTTTTCTTGGCGCGCCCGTTCATAACGCCGCGCCGCTTCTTCATAGCTCAATTGGGCTTCCTCTAACCGACGCGCCAGTCCTTCATACCGACGAAACGCCTCTGCCCGCAAGCGACATGCCTGCTCGCACTGCTCCCAATACGGCCAGATGCGCTCTGCTTGCTCGGCGCGCTCCTTTTTCGCCTCAAGCTCGCGGATGCCGGATTCATGTCGGCGCAGCGCGGCGAGCTCTTGTTCGACCGCTTCTTTTTCTTGCTGCCACGCCCATCGTTGTTTTGTTCGTTCCACATCTGCTTCGACTTCCTCAAGCTCTTTTTTTCGCTTGGCAAACAGCCCCGCGAGCTCCCGCACGTCCGCCTCTGCCTGCTCGAGCGCTGCTTTTGAAGCATCGCCGAGCCCCGCTTTTTCCGCTTCGATTTTTTCCCATTCTTGCTCAGCGGCGGCAAGCCGGTCTTTCAACTTTTTATTCAACTGATCGCCATACCGCTCAAGATGGAAGAGGCGCTGCAGCATTTGCCGCCGCTCCGACCCTTTGAGCGATAAAAACTCGGCAAATTTTCCTTGCGGCAAGACGACCGCCCGGGTGAAATCCTCCATCGTCAAGCCGAGCAATTGCTCGATCGCCTTGTCCACCTCCGATAGTTTATCGGCGAGCACGACCGGCTCGGACCGATGCTCGATCAGGCGGCAAACGGCGCTGCGCGTCCGCCATTCGTCCACTTTTTTTAAGCTTCGTTCGACTGTATACCGTTTCGCTCCTGCCGCATTTTCCAGCTCAAACGTAAACGAGACAAACAACTCTTGCTCCGCGTGGTTGATGATCGCCTGCGTGCGGTTGGCCGCCCGCTCGACGCTGCCGAACAAGGCGAGCGTCATGGCGTCTAAAATCGTTGATTTGCCGCTTCCAGTCGGCCCGAAAATGCCGAACACACCGCCCTCACACAGTGCGGTGAAATCGATCGTCTGCTTTTCACGAAAGCTATGAAGCCCGGCGATCGTCAGTAAGATCGGCTTCATTCTCCCTCCCCTTCCTTCTCTTCTTCCGCCGCCAGCTCCAAAAAGAGGCGGACGAGCTCTTCATCCGGCCTTTGTCCCCCAGTCTGCCGTTCGTAAAAGCGGTGAAACATTTCTTCAAGTGAAAGCGGCTCGCGGCTCATTTCCATCATCTCTTCCGCCCGATTGGGAAACACCGGGCGAATGTGGACAAATCCGGGATGAAGCTTACGCAGCCGATCAATTTCTTCCATTGTCAACGACTCGGTCACATGGATCTCCAAATCGATCCAGCTTGATCGGTCTCTTCCTTCCTCACACCAGCGGTATACTTGAGCGAGCCCCTCTGTCGCCTTCCAACGGATGAGCGGTTTGCCGGCAGCGAGCGGTATCTCCGCCACCTTGGCCGCCCCGCCTGGATGCACGTCAACGACCGTGACCGATTTGGCTTGACCGGCTTCGGAAAAGCTGTACGCCAACGGCGAGCCGGAATAGCGCGCCGCCGTCTTTGCCCGCTTGACATCCTGCGGCCGGTGCAGATGGCCAAGCGCCACATATTGCGCGGCTTTCGGCAAGCTCTCAGCCGCCACCGTATAAGCGCCGCCGACTTCAATCGGCCGCTCGGAATCGGACGTACGTCCGCCGGCGACGTAAAGATGGCTCATCGCGATATTGACGGTCTCCACCGTGAACGAGGCGGCCATCGCCGCTAATAAGGCGCGGATGCGGTCATCGTACCGATCGCGCAGCGTCGTTTCCTCACAGTCGGACGACAACAGCTCGGCGAGGCGCGATTCGGACGGATAGGCCAACGGAGCAAGCATCATCGTTTCGCCGCACGATGGAACGTCAATCCGGCAAACAGCCGCTTGCGGGCGGCCGAAAAGAAAAATGTTGTGCGCACACATCAACGTCCGGGCAGCGCTGATCCGGTCGGGGTGGTCGTGGTTGCCGCTGATGACCGCCACCGGGCGGCGTCCTTTGTCGGACAGGCGGGCGAGGCTTTCATAAAACAGTTGTTCCGCAACCGCAGGCGGATTGACGGAGTCGAATACGTCGCCGGCCACAAGGATGACGTCGATTTGTTCTTTCTTGACAATCTCCACAAGCTCATCAACAAATGCCTCTTGCTCGGCCATCCGACTCCGCCCCTCGAGCGTTCTCCCAAAATGCCAGTCCGCGGTATGCAAAATCCGCATTCTCTCTTTCCCCCCTTGCATCACTCAACAGCCACAACAAACCCGCCGTCAAACGAATACAAATAGCATTCCGTCACCGGCGCACGCCAAATTTGCTCGATGGCCCGCCGGTACAAGCGCATTTGCGTCCCGTAGCGGCCGAGCAGAAAACGAGCCGCTTCTTCCTTTTGCCCGGCAAATCGGTGGGTCACCTCATCGCTCTTATAGTCGATCAGCACATAACCTCGCGCGTCGGCAAACACGCAGTCGATCACTCCTTGCACAAGGACGCGCCGGCCGTTCTCCATCCCTTCGCCGCCGTACAGTTCATCCGCCGGAAGCCCTAAGCTGAACGGCACTTCGCGGTGCACTTCACGGGCGGCGCAAAGGCGGCGGCCAAGATCTGCAGCGAAAAAGGCAGCGATGGCCGCTGGATCGACCGCCTCGGCTTGTTCTGCCGACAGCAGCTCTTTTTCGACAAGGCGGACGATTTGACTGCGGATCGACGATTCATCAAGCGGCGCTTGCAAATCGAGATGGCGCATGACGACATGGAGCGCCGTCCCTTTTTCGGCCGGCGTCAACGTTTTCTCCTGCATAAAACGCGGCCGGGAAAACACCGGAGCCGTCCCTTGGCGCGGCCGCCATTCGTCCGCTTTCTCGCCAAAGAGCGCGCGCTGTTCTTTGAGTTCTGACACCGATTGCTTGGCGCGCACGGCCGTTTCTTTCTCATACGAATACCGCCACAACAAGCGGCGTTTGGCCTCCTCCTGCCACCCTCCTCCCACGGGAACGGGTCGGCCTTGTTCGAGGGCAAGAAGCACGCCGCCATCCCTCTCCTCCCTCGCAGCCTCTTCGCCGCGCAAATCGGCGGCCGGCACGATGGCGACACGCCACACAGACGGGTGGGAGGCGACCTCTTCGGGCGCCTTCGTTCCCGCAAGCGCCCCTCCATCGCGATGACGGATGAGCGCCCGGCCGATCCAATCCAAGTAGGAGCGGGCCGAAGCCCGCACATCGTCGGGGAGAAGCCAGCCGCGTTCCGAAGCAGCGCTTTTCCATTTCTCGATCTCCTTGTCCACATCGTTGACCGACGCGAGCAAATACAGCTTTTCTTTTGCCCTTGTGAGCGCGACATACAAAATGCGCATCTCCTCAGCGAGCAGTTCAAGCCGCTTTTTCGTTTGGATGGCCAACAGCGGCAGCGTCGGATAACTGATGCGCAGCCGTGGGTGGACAAAGCGGGCGGCAAAGCCCAGCTCTTTATCAAGCAAATATGGGTGATGCAAATCGCGCGTATGAAACGAACGCGCAAGCCCAGCGAGAAACACGATCGGAAATTCCAATCCTTTGCTGCTGTGAATCGTCATGATGCGCACGACGTCTTCCTGCTCGCCGAGCGGCCGGGCCGCCCCTAAATCGTCGCCGCGCTCTTGCAGCCGCTCGATGAAGCGAAGAAAGCGAAACAAGCCGCGAAACGACGTCGACTCGTACTGCCGTGCGCGGTCGTACAAAGCGCGCAAGTTCGCCTGTCGTTGCCTGCCGCCCGGCAGTGCGCCGACAAAATCGTAAAATTGCGTATCGCGGTACAGCTGCCAAATGAGATCAGCTAATGAGCGGCGGCGCGCCATCGTACGCCAGCCTTCGAGCCGCTCTAAGAAAGCCGCCGCTTTCCTTTGGGCGTTGGCCTCCTCTTCCGTTTCCGCCGGCTTTTGCCGAAACGAACAGAGCGCTTCATAAAACGTGCCTTTTGGATCGGCGAGGCGAATCATGGCGAGCTCATTCTCGTCAAAACGAAAGAGCGGCGACCGGAGCACCGCGGCGAGCGGAATGTCTTGGTGCGGGTTGTCGATCACTTTTAACAGTGAGAGCATGATAGAAATTTCCGTCGCCTGAAAATAGCCGGATGACAAATCCGCGGCCGCCGGGATGCCTTGCGCCTGCAGTTGCTCGATCATCTGCGGCGCATGCGTCATCGAGCGGACAAGGATGACGATGTCACGGTACATGGCGCGCCGCGGCTGCCCGCTCGAACGATCGTATACATAAAACGGAGCGGAAACGATCTCTTGGATTTTTTTCGCCATCAGCCGCGCCTCGAGCTCCGCCGCTTCCCATTCAGCCGCTTCCTCTTCGTCCTCTTCCGACGCACGCTGCCGGTTGATGATCATGACTTCCGGCGCCGCATCCTCCCCTTCCGGGTAATCGGCGCCGTATTTCAACTGCGCCGCTTCGTCGTAAACCATTTCGCCGACGGTTTCCCCCATGAGTTGCGCAAACAGAAAATTCGTCCCGTCAAGCACTTCGCGGCGGCTGCGGAAGTTGCTCGCAAGGTCGATTTTCATCCCCCCTTCTTCCCCGTCGGCGGTGAATCGTTTGTATTTGTCCAAAAACAGCATCGGCTCGGCAAGGCGGAATCGGTAAATCGACTGTTTCACGTCGCCGACCATAAACAAATTGCCTGTTCGTTCGCTCCCTTTTTTCACCAGCTGCAAAATCGCTTCTTGAACGAGGTTCGTATCTTGATACTCGTCAACAAGCACTTCATCAAACTGCGCCTGGTATTCCAAGGCGGCGGAGGAAGGCTGCCATTCGCCCGTTTCCGGATCGCGCCGCCGCAAAATATGCAAACAATAATGTTCCAAGTCAGAAAAATCAACGATTCCTTTTTCCCGTTTCGTCGCTTGGAACATGACGGCAAAACGGCGGACAAGGTTAGCGATCGCTTCAACGATCGGCTTCATTTCCCGCATATGGCGGAGCCAAACGGATGGATCGAGCGAAAACACATTGTCGCGCAGCGCCTCCACTTTCTTTTTCGCCTGATCGCGCAGCGATTTGGCTTCGTCGATCAGCCGCTCGTCATAGTCCTTGCCGCGGCAGGCCGGCAGCCGCCCAAACGACAGCGCCTTTAGCGCGCGATGCAGCTCGGCCCACGGTCCAGAAAGACGCGTTTCCAAATCAGCAATCATATCTCGATCTTCGCGCAGCCGCTCCGCGTATGGACGCGGTCCGCCCGGCTCTTCAGCAAGCTCAAGCGCCCTTCGGATCAGCCGTTTGGCCGCCGCCAGCTCCATTGCCGCGTGTTGGGCAAGATAACGGGCTGGGGGCAGCGTCTCTACAGCCGCCTGCTCATCGACGTCATACATCGTGGCCAAACCGGCCAACCATTTATCCGGTTCCGGATGGGAGCGGGAAAATTCATAAAGGGCGACAATCATCTCCTGCAGCTCCGCATCGCTCCGGTCGCCCGTATAGGCATCCACGACAGCGAAAAACCGCTCGTTGTCCGGCTTTCCGTATTCCTCCTCAAGCAGCTCTTCAAGAACATCCTCTTTCAACAGCTCGATTTCCGTTTCATCCGCGATGCGAAACGACGGATCCAAATCGAGCAAATAGTAATATTTGCGAATGACATCCAAGCAAAAGGAATGGAGCGTCGAGATCGCGGCGCGGGGAAGCAGGCTGAGTTGACGTCGCAAATGGAGCGAATGCGGACGCTTGGCCAGTTCCCGCTCGAGCGCCTCGCCGATTCTTGCTTTCATCTCCGCGGCTGCCGCATTGGTAAATGTGACGACAAGCAATTGGTCGATATCGACCGCTCCTTCTTCCGCCGTCACTTTTTGAATGATCCGCTCGACAAGAACAGCCGTTTTCCCGGATCCGGCCGCCGCGGCGACGAGAATGTCCCGGCCGCCCGCGGCGATCGCCTTCCATTGTTCATCCGTCCATCGGCTCCCAGCCGGCTTCGGGCGAATCGTGGCGTTCATCATTCTTCCTTCCCTTCCGCTAGTTTTTCAATGACCGCTTCCTTCGTTTGCGGGGCAAGCTTCCGGTATTCGTTGCCGGAGAGCGCCTCATCAAATTGGCAGACCGGTTTAAATGAGCAAAACTCGCACGCCGTTTTATCTTTCAACTTGTACGGGGCGATCGACACGACGCCGTCGGCGATTTGCCCGCCGATGTCGATGAACAAACGGCGGACATGCTGGCGGAGCGCGGCAAAGTCGGATGGACTCGCCACCGACGAACGCGAATGGATCGACCCGCTTTTCGTAAGCTGAGCGGGCACAATCAGCGACCATTGTCCGTCTTCCGTTCGGCTGTCCATCAGTCGGATCGCCTCAACATCAGCGAGCAACAGCCCGCGCATCCGAAACGGCTCAAGCAACTTTTTCGCCATTTCCACCTCGTCATCCACCCATTGCTTCGCTTGAACGATCGGATTGTGGATGTGAAAATAAAGCACCCCGGCTGGCAAGGCCGGCTGTCCGACGAGCTGTTCGGCATACGTCAGCACGATGTCCAAGTAGGTGAACATTTGCAGCGCCAGGCCGTAATACACTTCCGTCAAATCGAGCGTTTTCGCACTCGATTTGTAATCGATAATGCGAAGAAGCACCCCTTGGCTGCTTTCCGCCTTATCGACGCGGTCGATCCGCCCAACAAGCTCCATCACTGTTCCGTCGGGAAGCCGAAACCGAAGCGGCGGCAGGTCGCCATTGGGGCCGAATGACAGCTCAAGTCCGATCGGAACGAATCCGCTCGCCCGCGCATGCTCGCTTAACACATGGGTTGTACGGGCAACGACGTGTTTTAATTTTCGTTTCATATATTCATAGCGATGAGAGCTTGAGAGCACTTGCTGCTGGATGAGCGGGGCGATCCGTTCGACCGCTTCGGCCGACAGCCGTTCACAGTCCGGCCTTGACAGTTCGCGCCAGTCAAGATGCTGTTCGCGCAGCCGGTCGGCGATTTGCTTGATGGCCGCATGAAACAACTGTCCGACATCCGGCGCCTCAAGTCGGAAGACGTTTCGCTCTTTTAGCCGCAGCCCATGCGAAGCGAAATGGGCGTACGGGCATTTTTGAAACTGCTCCATGCGTGAGACGCTCGCCTGAATTTTTTTGCCGTACAGCCGCCGGCTCCACTGTTTTTTGAGCGGCGCCGCTCCGTTTGTATAAAAGAGCGCGGAGATGGCATGACGCACCTGCTCCTTCCAGTCCGGATGGCCGATAAACGTGTTATACACATCCCACCAAAGCGGAGCGATGCCGTAGTTGCGCTTCCACGCTCGGAGCTGGCTGATCAAATACGTTTGCGTCGCCCGCGGCGCGGTCACGAACGCCTCCGCTTTTTCTGCCGGGGCGTCGAACGGGTCGTTGCCGCACAGATGCACCGGCGCATGCGGAAACAGTTCAGCCAGCTGCTTGATGAGCGGCGACGGCATCAGCGCCTTCCCTTCGCCATCAGCAAGCGGATACGTGACGTACAGCCGCCGGCTTGGACAAACGAGCGCCAAGTAAACAAAAAACGGATCATAAAACAGCTGCTCCCGCCCCCCCGGAGCGAGCGCTGCCCCAAGTTCGCGCAGCTGCTCGCGCTCCATTTCGGCCATCAGCCCGTCTTCCTTCACTTTCGCTGGAATAACGCCATCGTTGGCGCCGATCACAAACGCATATTGCACCCCAACTAAACGCGAGCGGTCAAGCTGAGCGACGATCACCTGGTCCATCGCCGGCGGTACAAGGGAGAACTCCAACCGATCGAGCCCAGCCTCGATAATCTTGACAAACTCAACGAGCGGCAGCGATTCTGTTCCGAGCATTTCTACATATTGATCAAGCAAATCGACGACGGCGTTCCACGCCTGTTCATGCTGGCGCGCCTCAACGAGGCGGCCGTCCGCTTCCGCTTGCGCGCTCATTTTCTCTAGTTTTTTTGGAATCTGCAATTCTTCCAAAAACAGATATAATGCCATACAAAACCCGCGTCCGTCCTCCGCCCGGCGCAGACGGCGCTCCAACCGGCGAAGCGGAGCGGCCAACGCCTCACGCCATTCATTGAGCTTGTCCTCAAACTGCCGCTCTTCGTCCGTCTGTGGTACGTTCAAACCGTCAAGCGCCTGATAGCGCCGATACGTCCAGCGCTCATTGTTTGTCCACTTATCCCCTTTGATTCCGTAAGCAAGCACATAGTTTTCGAGCTTGTCGGCCGCCTCGCGCCACATGTGCAGATCGCCATCCGCAGGAAAAAGCAAATCCGTTTTCACCGCCCGAAACACCGCTTCATATCGCCAACGCGTCACGACCGTCTCTAAGGCAGCGCGCACGAGTTCAATGAGCGGGTGGTGGTGCATCGGTTCTTTTTCATCCATAAAATACGGGATCCCAAAATCAAAAAACACCGTTTTCACCAGATCGCGGTACGCCTCCGTCTGGCGGATGATCAGCGCAATGTCGCGATAGCGCGCCCCTTCATCGCGGACAAGGCGGATGATTTCGCGTGCGACCGCTTCGATTTCCGCTCGGCGATTGGACGCCTCATAAAGATGGATGGCATCGGTCTTTGCACCATATGGAAGCAACGGGCGGCGGTGAAATTGCGCCTCAAGATGAACGAGCGCCCTGTCTTCATGGCGGCGGTTGGCCGAAAGCACGATCGGCTCTTCGATCGCAATCTCATTGCTTAGCGCCAACTCGCGCAACTGACGGTATGTTTGCGCCGGCAAATAAAAGAGATGAAGTTCGTCCGGCATTCCGTCGTCATACGGGCGGTCGATCGTCAAACAAACGGTGACGCGCCGGCAATGGCGAAGAAGCTGTTCGATGATCATATATTCTTGCGGCGCGAAATGATGAAAGCCGTCGATGTAAATATCGGCATCCCGCAAATAACTTGAGCGCGGAATATGCTCAGCGAGCAAGCGCAAATAATCTTCCGAATCAAGATAGTGGCCGATAAGACTCCGCTCAAGTTCCTCATACACAAGCGCGACATCGCTCAACTTGTCAGCGAGCAAGCGGCGGCCCGGCTGGCTTGGCCCATCCTCGAGCGCCTCGGCATGTCGGCGGAGTTCGCCCGGCGTCAGGCAATACCGTTTGCATTCGGTGATCATTTCGTTCAGCTGCTCAATAAAACCTTGTTTGTCCGCCGCGCGGCCAAACAGTTTCAGTTCTTGTTTGCGTTGCTCAATAATTTTGCGGATCATCATCTGCACGCCAACATCATGAATGTGATACCGGGTCATGCCGCCTGTTTCCTGCAGCACGCGCCAAGCGAGACGGGTGAAGCTGAACACTTGGGCGCGAATCATCCCGCCCACTCCCTCGGTATGTATCAACGCGTATTCGCATTGAAACGTCATTTGCTCCGGAACGAGATAGACGATCGCCCTTCCTTTTGGATCCTCTTGCAACTGGCGGCGAATTTCTTCGAGGCAGACAGCCGTTTTCCCACTTCCTGACCGCCCGAGCAAAAACCGCAGCGACATTGTATCCACCACCATTCGTTTCCTTTATTTGTTTTATTTTAGCACGTATGTTCGCTTTTGGGAAGAAAAAAACGCCCTTCCGGCTGCGGGCTATATGGAGGCAATCTGAAACGTTAACGTTTGTTTCTTTTTTGTGGAGCCAGCCGACATGTCAGCGACTGTCGGACGACTGAACAACCTCGCTTCCAAACCCATTTATTGGTCTGTGAATCTTCACTTCGTTTAAAAGCGAGTGACTTCTTTCAGGATTAAGGTTAAAACTGAAAGGCGAACTGTTTAAACGGCCAGTAGCGAAAGTCCACCTTGCCGACAATTTGGTTGATTTTCACAAACCCAAAATGGCGGCTGTCCCAGCTGCTAAGCCGGTTGTCGCCAAGAACGAAAATGCAGCCGGGAGGCACCCGTGTTTTCCCGGTCGCCTCCTCAAGCGTAAAATCCCCGGTCAGCCTGCCGTCAAGCAGCTTTTGTTTATACGGGCGCAAATACGGTTCGTCAACTTTTTTTCCGTTGACATACAAGATGTCGTTTTTGTACGCGATCTGATCGCCAGGCAGGCCGATAACCCGCTTCACGTAATCTTCCTTTTTGTTGGCGTGAAAAACGATAATGTCGAACCGGCGAATAGGCCCGATGTCGTAGGAAAGCTTATTGACGATCAACAAATTGCCGCTCTCTAGCGTCGGCATCATCGATTTTCCTTCCACCACGTAATTGCTGAACACGAACAACCGAAGCGTGGCGACAACGCAAACGGCAACAAACCATGGCCATCGGCGGCCTCGTTTTTCTTTTTGCTTGGTCACTCCCCGCCCTCCTCGCGGTATTGTCAAAAGTTTATCCTCCACACTCACGGTTTTCTCTTGAGTTTCAACGGTTGGAAGAAAAAAAGCTTGCCACCCCCGTTGTTTTCGGCCATCATTGAGGTAACCACACACTCAACAGCCAAAACAAAGGAGTGACAAGCTTTGTTACCTCAATTATTAGCCTATTTGCTCGAAATAATCAAGACCCAATATCAAATCATTGTGTATTTGATGGGTGTGATATTGGGAAAATCCTTGAATCTCGAGGACTTGGACGAACCCATCCAAAAGCCGTACCGGAAACTTCAGGTCGATGACCTTCCGATCATCGATGTGCCGGAAACCCTTGATTACCGGAAGCTGTTGGCGGACTACGAAGCCCAGCACGGACGTCCTTTACGGCCCATCCAGCGCCGCGCGAAGGCGAMACMCCGTGTTCCRGATTCSTTGACCTGCCCTCGCTGCCAGGCTCCCTCTTCTTACCTGTACGCCAATAACGGCGGAAACGGGCAATACCAATGCAAAGTGTGCCAGTGCCGGTTCAACCACCGRAAYCGGTTCACCAAGCAAGCGGTCTTTCGCTGCCCGCACTGCAAAAAGACGCTGGAAAAAATCAAGGAACGCAAAGAATACMACATCTATAAGTGCAAGAACAACGATTGCCCGTTTTACCAGGCCAACCTTCGCCGGATGACSAAGAAGGAGCGCCAACAGTTTCAACAGGATCCTCAAGCCTTCAAGGTGCGGTATTTGTTTCGAGAGTTCTTGTTTGACTTTCTCCCGTTGGCTTCCTCGTCGCCCATCAAGCCGAAGGTCGATTTGTCCCGGCTGGCTGCGTCGCCGCACGTGTTGGGGCTCGTGTTGACGTACTACGTCAACTTTGGGATGTCCTCGAGGGAGACCGCCGCCGCCATGAAGGACATCCATGGCGTCTCGATCTCCCATCAGACGGTGCTCAACTACGCCAACAGCGTCGCGCTTTGGATCAAGCCCTTTGTCGACCGGTTCCCGTATGAGCTGTCCGGTTCGTTTTGCGGGGACGAGACGTATATTCGCGTCAAAGGGCGCTGGCATTACCTGTTCTTTATGTTTGATGCCGTCAAAAAGATCGTGCTGTCGTATCGCGTCTCGCCCCATCGAGACACGCTCTCGGCCATTCAGGCCATCGATGATGTCCTGCGGAAGCTGCCGTCCCTCCCAGACGACTTGTCGTTTGTCGTGGATGGCAACCCGATTTACCTGCTGGCGCAACACTTCTTCGCCCAACACGGGATTTCATTTGACGTCCGCCAAGTGATCGGGCTGACCAATGAGGATCCGGTCTCGGAAGCGTTTCGCCCTCTCAAGCAGATCATCGAGCGATTCAACCGGACCTTTAAAGGCAACTACCGCCCGACCCATGGGTTTGGTGCGGAAGAAGGCTCGGTGTCCTTTGTGACGCTGTTTGTGGCGTATTTCAACTTTCTGCGCCCACACAGCGCGCTCGAAGGCCGGGTGCCGGTCGTCATCCCGGAACTGGCGGATCTTCCGCATATGCCGGCCCGGTGGACGAAGCTGATCGCCATGGCACAAGCGTTTCTCCAACAAGAGGCGGCCTGACTTTTTTGTCCTCCGGAGCCCGTTGAACAGAACTCCTGCCGGATTCGGCGAAGCGAACCCTTGACCAACCGAACACCGCCAAAGGTAAAATTCGGTCATGGCAAGGGCGGCTTTCTTATTGCCTTCTTTTTTGTCCCCGTCGCCCTTGATGACTCTTCCGCACCTTTGGCGGGTGTTGGTCAAGGGCGAATCCGGCCCTCCGCATGCCCCACGATGCTCAATGGGATGATCTGTGTGGAGTTTTCATAGAACTTTTGACGCTACCTAGTAAACAGAATAAGTGGACTTTCTTTTTTCTGTCTACTATAAGGGGATTGTATCCATTTTTTGTTGGAGGACACCTTCTTCAAGACGCATTTCATCATTAGGAAGTTTTGCGTCAGCGCCACTGTGTTTGTTGGTTGCCTGAAGCGTATTGAAGAAGTCAACATCTGGTGGCCTGTCACAGCCCTTTCGGCGTCACTTTCTTTTCCACTTTGCGCAGCAGCCAGTCAAACACAATCGCCAAAATGGCGGCTGGGATGGCGCCGGCTAAAATCAAGTTTTTGTCGGCGATGCGCAAGCCGCGGTCGATCAAGTCGCCAAGTCCGCCAGCACCGATGAAGGTCGCTAAGGCGGCGACGCCGATCGTCAGCACCGTCGCCGTGCGTACGCCAGCCATAATGACGGGGAGAGAGGGGAAGCTCGACCATCCATAAAATTTGCCTCGATGTCATCCCCATCCCCCGGCCAGCGTCAACGAGCGCCGGGTCGACACCAAGAATGCCAGTGTACGTATTGCGCAAAATCGGGAGCAAGGCATACAGCGTCAAGGCGATGATGGCAGGCAGCTTGCCGATGCCGAAAAGCGGAAGCATAAACCCAAGCAAGGCTAAGCTTGGAATCGTCTGAATGATGGCGGCCACGCCAATGATCGGCTCGGCGAGTTTGCGATATCGCGTCAACACGACACCGAGCGGCACAGCCACCGCGATGGCGATGCCCATAGCAATGGCGGATAAGAGCACATGTTCTTGAAAGGCGATCCAAATATCGTTCTTTCGTTCGATAAACGTCTGCAATAATTCCATCGTATCCCTCCTTGGCGGAAAAGCGGCAGCGGGTGGCTGCCGCTTGGTCATGGGCTGAGACCGAAAACTTGACAAGGTTTTGGTTCACTAGCGGAACGAATCCCATCGGCAAGCCCGCTTGGAGCGGCCTTGTCTTTTCGAAATGAGACGTGTGATTCAGGCGGGCCGACGGCCGCGGCAAAGTTTCTGGCCAGATGACAAGAAACGGGGCGGCATCGTTTTTTCAAGCCCCCATTCGCCCGTCTTCGTTGGCATTAGGCATGTTGCTGGAACGTCCACTCCGCGAGCGCGCGCATCATGCTCGAGCGCGTGATCCCGCCGACGAGCCGGTCGCCGTCCAACACCGGAATGATGCGCACATCCGGGTCTTGGAACAGAGCGGCGACGTTGGTGACGTCCGCTTCTTTCGCCAACGTCGTCACATCGTAGTCGGCGATGTCGGCGACTAATAAATGTTCTTCTTGGTAGCGCTGTTCGATTTGTTTTAAGGTGACGATGCCGAGAAAGGCCTGCTTTTTATCGACGACGATCAAACTGTCGACCTTTTTCGCTTTCATCAATCGGAACGCTTCCGCCAAGCCGCGGCGCGGCGAGATCGTCGCGACGTCAGCCGACATTAAATCCTCCGCCGTCGGCACGGCCGTCTGGCGGGTCCGCAGCCGGTCTTCGCCGATAAACTCACGGACGAACGAGTTCGCCGGCCGCCGAAGCATTTGGTCCGGCGTCGCAAACTGGACGATTTCCCCGTCTTTCATGAGCGCAATCCGATCGGCGATTTTAATGGCTTCATCCATATCATGGGTGACAAAGACAATCGTTTTGTGAATCTCCTCTTGCAAGCGGACGATGTCATCTTGCAGCTGCTCGCGGCTGATCGGGTCGAGAGCGCTGAACGGCTCATCCATTAAGATAATGTCTGGTTCGGCGGCCAAGGCGCGGACGACGCCGACGCGCTGCTGCTGCCCGCCGCTGAGCTCTGACGGGTAGCGGTGTTTGAACGTCGCCGGATCCAATCCGACGAGCTCGAGCAATTCGTCAACCCGTTTTTCATAGGCGTGTTTTTCCCATTTTTTCAACTTTGGCACGAGCGCGATGTTTTCCGCGATCGTCATGTGCGGAAACAGGCCGATTTGCTGGATGACGTAGCCGATGTTGCGCCGCAGCTCAACCGGGTCAAGTTGGGAAATGTCTTGCCCATCGATGTACACTTTGCCTGATGTCGGCTCGATCAAGCGGTTGATCATCCGCATTGTCGTCGTTTTCCCGCATCCGCTCGGCCCAATTAAGGCGACAAGCTCTCCTTTGCGAATGTCGAGATTGATATTTTTTAAGGCGACAAAGCCGTCCTCATACTGTTTCGTGACGTTTTCAAACCGAATCATCCACATTCCTCGCTTTCTAGTCGATCAGTCCTTCCGCTTTTAAGAAATCAAGCGCCACCTCACGCGGCTGTTTTCCTTCCAAGTTCACTTGGCCGTTTAGTTCCATCATTTTTTCATCGGTCAAAATGTTGGCCAACTTGTTCAGTTTTTCTTCAAGACCCGGGTTGGCATCCAACACTTCCTGGCGGATGATCGGCACAGCGTGGTACGGCGGGAAGTACTGTTTGTCATCTTTCAATACGACCAAATCATATTTTTTTATCCGGGCATCGGTCGTGTAGGCGGTGATGACGTCAATTTCGCTGTTTTTCGCCGCTTCATACTGCAAGTCCGGATCGATCGTCACTTTTTTCTTGAACTGAAACCCGTACGTATCGACAAGCCCGTCATAGCCGTCGCTTCGCTCAAAAAACTCGGCGTCTGACCCAAATGTGAGGGAAGACGAATGTTTCGCCAAATCGGAGTACGTTTTCACCCCGAGCTTTTCCGCGAGGTCTCTCCGCATGGCCAAGGCGTAGGTGTTGTTAAACCCGAGTGGTTTGAGCCAAGCGATGTTGTATTTTTCCTTATACAACTTCTTCGTTTCGTTGTAAATTTGTTCGGGCGTCTTTGCAGGATCGTACGGCTGTTTTAAAATGTTCAAATACCCGGTTCCGGTGTACTCGACATACATGTCGACATCCCCGTTTTCGATGGCTTGCTGGAGCATAAACGCGCCGCCTAAACTGTCTTTCACTTCAACATCCAAATCCGCGTTGGCCTTCACATACTCCGCCAACAAATGCGTCAAAATGACTTGTTCGGTAAACTTCTTTCCGCTAATGACGATTTTTCCTTTCGCATCACTCGTTCCGCTGCAGGCCGCCAATCCGAACACAAGCCCGACAGCGAGCAAAGACATCATCCATTTTCGCAACACAATTCCTCCTTTTTTGGCTACTATCACACAAATGAGGGAAAGAAAAAAAGGCGGCAACAAGACGCGGAGGGGATGAAAAAGCGTCACAAACAAAGGATACCGTAATTTGGGTGCAGCTGGCAAATTTGGTATCGGTCGATATGTTTGCCTCTCGCTTGCTCTCGCGGCGATGAGCGTTCTCTCCTCCTTGATCCTGAAAAATGCTCGGGAATGCTTGCGAATCCTCCTAGATGCTCCGAATTCGAGATGTTTGCATAAGCCTCGTGTTCATCCATCGATGCGCCAGCCAGGCATGACCCGCGCCGTTCATCGAGAGTGCGGGGTGATGCTCCCGCTTGCCGCGAGAAGGCCGGTGCCTTGGCAAATGGTCAAGGTGAAGGCTAATCGATAAACACTCGAACAAAAAAGGCAGCTCACGGCTGCCTAGTGAAAAGAGAATCAGTGTGGAACGTTTCTCTATGGGGAACGTGTTACGCATGAACAAGGCGATGAAGGGCGCTTTCCGTTTTGAAGACGCGGGCGTTCAAGACGTGCAGTCCCGCTTCATGTTCGGCGAGGGCAGGCAGCACTTTGTCTTCAAGGATGGATGTGATACGGGTGAGGTCGCCTTTCATATGATGGAGGTCGTGCGCCATCGCCTCATATTTGGCGGCCAGCACTTCTTGCCCGTGGCGGAGCGCTTCGGCGATCGCCTTCGTTTCGTTCGTGCGCTCATCAAGCAGGTCGATTCGCTGTGCAAGCGTGTTCGTCTGTTCGTTCAGTTGGGCGACTTGGTGTTCGACGGTGCCCATGCGTTCGTTCAGTTGGGCGACTTGGTGTTCGACAGTGCCCATGCGTTCGTTCAGTTGGACGACTTGGTGCTCGAGGTTGCTTGTCCGCTCGTTCAGTTGAGTGAATTGTTGCTCAAGGGCGCTCGTCCGCTCATTGAGCTGGGCCATTTGCGCTTCGAGAGCGCCCGTTCGTTCATTAAGGTTGGCCGCCAGCACTTCAAGGGCACCCGTTCTTTCATTGAGATTGGCCACTTGTCCCTCCAAGGCGCCAACCCGCTGCTCGAGCGACTCGACCGCCGTGCGCGTCGCTTTCACTTCATGCAAAATTTCCCGCAGCAACGCTTCCATTCGTTTCACCTCCTTTTCCCCTCTATTTTACAAAAAACGCGCGCCGATGGCGAGAAAAAATAGGAAAACGGTTTTTGCTAGAAAAAGAGCGGAGAAAATCGTTACAATAAACATAGGAAAAAACCGAAGCAAAGGTGGACGGAGATGGACGCCACGTGGTTGAAGCCCATTGTCGAAACAAAATATTTATCGACGGAAAACGCGCACCGCTACCGGGCGATTTTGCGCTATTTCTACATTCAGCACGAGCGGATGCGGCAATATTTGTTTCCGGAAGAAGTGTACGCCTTTTTAAAGCAGCACGAGGAGTTTGCCGATTACACCGAGGAAGAGCTGCAGCAAGACCTCGACCAGCTCGTCAAATGGAACAACTTGATCGCCCGTCAAGAGACTTCTCACGTGCGGACGATTGAAGAGTTTAAGAAAAAGCGGTTCCGCTATCAATGCAGCCCGTACACGGTCGAAATCGAACGGATGATCCGCACGCTCGAGCAGCTTGGGGATTCATTTGGGGGGTCGCTCGAGAAAACGCGGTTTGACCGCTTGTATGCCTCTCTTTCTCGCATGGAAACGATCATCGCTTCTGATTTTCAAGAGCAGCCGGATGAAATGCATCAAGTATGGGAAGAGACGTTCGATTATTTCAAGAAAATTATCCAAAACTCCGCCGACTATATCGCCTATTTGCACGGTGAGAATTTAGAAGAGCGGATGACGGCCGAGTCGTTTCTCGTTTATAAAGAGCAGTTTACTGCTTATTTGCGCGATTTTATCGTCGCCTTGCAAAAAACGTCGATGCAGATTGAGCAATTGCTTGAAGACTTGCCGGAAGACGGGGTCGGCCGGTTCATCGAGCATGTCGTCGACTATGAGAGGTCCATCCCGCGCTTTGCCGATGCACTGCCGCCGCGCGCGGAGCTCATTGAGGAGAAGCGGGAGATGTGGCGCAGTCTATGCGAATGGTTTTTAGGCCGTGATGGGCGCGAGAGCGAGCTTTCGTTTTTGCAATACCAGACGAACGAGGCGATTCGTCGTTTGACGCGCGTTGTGCAGCGGCTTGGCGAGCGGCATCACCATTTTCGCAGCCGCAAGGGCGACTACTTGCATTTGGCGCGCTGGTTCTCGCAGCTTCCATCGATCGAAGAGGCGCACTGCCTGTCGGCGGTCGTGTTTGGCTGCTTCCATACGAAACATCTCGTCGCCGATGCGGGGGCGACCGACAATATATACCGCGACGTATGGGATGAGCCGCCAGCGGAATGGGTGACGAAACCGCGCGTCCGCCATTATGGGGAAAAGAAAAAGCCGCAGGCGATTGAAGACAAAGAACGAGAGAAAGAAGAAGCGCTCCTTCGCTATTTGGAAGAAAAAGCGCGCGAGGAAGACGAGCTGAAGCAGCTTGTGACCGATGGGAAAATCGTGCTCGCCCATTTGCCGGAAGTGACCCCATATGTACGGAAAACATTGCTTGGCTGGATCGCCAAGGCGATGGGGCGCGAGGGGCAAACGGCGAAAACGGAAAACGGTTGGAAATTGAAAGTCGTTCAACGTGAAGGGACGATTTGCCTTCGTTCGGAAGACGGGGAACTCGTGATGCCGAACTACGAAATTCATGTGCTTTCGGGAGGTGAGTGAGGATGGAAACGGCGTTTGACGACAAAGCGAAAGAAGCGCTCGCCGCGCTGTTCGAGCAGTTTTGGATCGTCCGCGAAAAAGAGCCGGAGCTGTATCAGCTCGTCCGTGAGCGCGAACATGTGTTAAAGAGGTACGTTGAGGAGAAATTCGGTTATCGGCTCATCGTTCACCGCTATTTCGCCAAACTGGAAAAAATCCCGGCCGAACCGGAACCGTGGATGGGCATCGAGTCGTTTCAAGAGCCGCTTGACTATGCGCTGTTTTGTTGCTTGATGGCGTATTTGGAAGGAAAAGCGGTGGAAGAAAAGTTTTTGCTTTCTGACGTATGTGAAGAAATCCGCGCCATGTATCCAGGAGATGCGCCGATTGATTGGACGAACTACTCGCACCGGCGCGCGCTCATTCGCGTGTTGAAAACAGCCGAACAAATCGGGCTCATCCGCCGGATGGACGGGGAGATTGAGGCGTTCGCCCAGCATGTGGAGGAAGAGGCGTTGTACGAAGTGCCGGTGTTGGCCCGTTATTTTATGCGCACGTATCCGAAAGATTTGTTGCAATATGAATCGATCGACGAATTGCTCGCCGAGGAGTGGAAAGCGGCGCCGCAAGATTATCGGCGCCATCGCCTGTATCGAAAGCTGTTTTTATCTCCGGCGGTGCACCGGACAGAAGGCGACGAGCAAGATTTTTACTACTTGCGCAACTTCCGCCATCGGCTGCGCGATGATATCGAAGCGCATACGCCGTTTCGCTACGAGCTGTACAAAAATGCGGCGATGTTGACGCTGCCGGAGCGGCAGGCGCCGTACACCGTATTTCCTGATCAGAAAGGAACGTCGGAGATCATCCTTCATTTTGCCGCCTTGGTCCGCGAACGGTTGGAGTCGCTTCCGCCTGATGAGTACGGCCGCATTCGGTTGACGACGGAACAGTTTTCCGCTTGGCTTGCCGATTGCCGGCTCCGCTATGGGGCTGGGTGGGGGAAAACGTACCGCGACATGTCGGCTGCTGAGCTTGTCCGCGAAGTGCTTTCGGCGCTCAAAGAATGGCGCATGGCCGATACGGAGCACGACACCGGAATGATCGTCCTTTACCCGCTCCTCGGGCGGCTTTGCGGGCGGTATCCGGATGATTTTGAAGCGAAAGAGGGGAGATAGGATGGCGAATCCATGGGTGCTTCATCGCGCCGGATTGATTAATTTTTGGTATTATGACGAGCAATATTTTCATTTTGCCAATGGGAAGCTGTTATTGCGGGGAAGCAACGGGGCGGGCAAGTCGGTGACGATGCAAAGCTTGATCCCGGTGCTGCTTGACGGTAAAAAGACGCCTGATCGGCTCGATCCGTTCGGCTCACGGGCGCGGCGCATGGAAGACTACTTGCTTGGGGAAAAAGATGTCGTGGACCGCGATGAGCGGACCGGGTATTTGTTTTTGGAATATAAACGGAAAGAGTCCGACCAATACGTGACGACCGGCATCGGCCTGCGCGCGAAGCGGCAAAAAAGCCTCGACTTCTGGGGGTTTGTCATCTTTGACAACCGTCGCATCGGCTATGACCTTCAGTTGTATAAACAAGAAAAAACGGGTGAAAAAATTCCGCTGACCAAGCGGGAGCTGGCCACAGCGCTCGGCGCGGGCGGGACGGTCGTCGAGACGCAAAAAGACTATATGGAGCTCGTCAATAAGCATGTGTTTCGCTTTGAATCGCTTGAGGCGTTTCAAGAATTGATCGAGCTGCTCATTCAACTGCGCAGCCCGAAGCTGTCAAAAGATTTTAAGCCAACGGTGATCTATGAAATTTTGGAAAGCTCGCTTCCGGCGTTGACCGACGAAGAACTTCGCCATTTGTCCGAGACGATCGAAAACATGGATCAAGCGAAACAGCAGCTCGAACAGCTGGAACGCGACGAACGGGCGTTGAAACGTTTATGCGATCAATACCGCCATTACAATGAATATATGATCGCGGAAAAAGCGATGGAATACGAGAAAGCGGTCAAACAAGCCGAAGAGCTCACCGCCGAGCAGCAGCGCCGCCGCGGCGAAGAGGAACAGGCGCGGAAGACGCTCGGTGAGCTTGACGAGACCATCGCCCGCCTCCGCCGCGAAGAAGACGTGCTGCGGGCGCGCGAAGTCGACTTGGCTGGTCATGAGGTGTTCCAGCAAGCAGATCAATATGAGCAGCTGAAAGCAGAGCGGCAGCGCCTGCAAGAACGGCGGGAGCGGCACGAACGGGCGATGGAGGAAAAAGAACGGCTTGAGCGGCAGCACCGCCGTCGGCTTGATGAGGCGGAAGCGCTTTTCGATAAGATCGAACAGAACCTTGAGGATGAACTCGAACAGCTGCGCGCCGATGCCGAAGAAGGAGCGTTTTCTGGCCATGAGGTGAACGAAGGCGATTTTCTACGCCATCGCCGCCATCAGCACGAGTTTCTGTTTACCGTTTGGAAGCAGGAAGCGGATCGTCATACAGAGCGGCTCGAGGAGCTTGCCCGCCTTTGGCGCCGCCATGACGAGCTCCAAGCGCGCTATGAAGAGGCAAGCAAAGAAGCGGGAGAATTGCAGCGGGAAGTGGACGAATGGCGTCACCAGCACCAAAAATGGGAGGAACTGCTCGAGCAAGAAAAAGAGCGCTTTGAACAAGAGGTGCTCGCCTGGCTGGAGCAAGGGGGAGTCGATGTTTCGGAAGCGGACATTCAATCGTTTTTGCAACAAATGAGCGCCATATACGAACGGTATTCGATCGATGACATCAAGCGCCCGTTCACCGAAGCGTATTACGCCGCGGTCGGCAAGAAAAACGACGAGAAATGGCGGCTCGAACATGAGATCCGCCTGTTGGATGGCGAGCTAGGCGACCGTGAAGCTGAACTTCGCCATTGGCAAGACGAACGAGATCCTGAGCCGGAGCGCGATGAACAAACCGCCGCTTCCCGCGCGGAGCTGGAGCGGCAAGGAGTGTCCTTTGTCCCGCTCTATGCGGCCGTCGAATTTTTCGACCATGTGCCCGGAACGGTGCGTGAACGGATCGAATCGGCGCTTTCGCATGCTGGGCTGCTTGATGCGCTCATCACGGACCGCGATGTGGATGCGGCTTGCGATCGTGTGCTCGTCCCGAACCCCGTCCATATGGCGCACACGCTTGCCGATTATTTGTGTCCAGATGCGGATGCCCCCGTGTCGGCGGAGCGGATTGACGAAGTGCTCCGCAGCATCGTGATCACCGATGCGGAACAAGAAGGCGGCATGACGATCGATGAAACAGGACGCTATTCGATCGGCCTGTTGCGCGGCCATGCGCCGGTGAGAGAGCGCCCGATATTTATCGGCCGAACGGCCAGAACGCGTTGGCGGATGGAGAAAATCGCGTCGCTTGAAGAAGAAATCGCCGCGTTGCGGCGCCAACGCGACCGTTTGCGGACGGAACATGAAGCAGTCGAAGCCGCCTTGTCCGCGCTCGCTGACTGGTTTGCGTCCTTCCCATCGGACCGCGATGTGCGCACAGCGTTTGAGGAGCGGCAAGAAGCCCGCCGCCAAGCCGAAAGCAAAGAACGCGACTGGCGGCGCCAACAAGAAAAAGTGTCCCTCCTGGCCCGCGAGTGGCAACAATTGAAACAGACGCTGCGCGAACAGTCGGCGGGGCTTGACTTAGAATTTTCCTTACACGGCTGCGAACAGGCGCGAATCGCGATGAAATCGTACATCCGCCACCTGCATGAACTGGAAGTCCACTATCGCGAGGCGCGCCATACCGCGGCCATGATTGCCCAGCAGCGTGAACGGCTTCAAGCGCTTTCTGAAGAGATCGATGAGGCCAAAGGCGAGCGGAATCGGCTGCTCGATGAAGAAGAACGGCTTGCCCTGCGAATTTCGGAAATGGAACGGACGCTCGAACAAATGGGAGCGGATGACATTCGAGCGGAAATTGCCCGCGTTCGGGAGCGGCTCGCCGCGCTGCGCGACGAAATTCCGCAGCGGGTTGACGAACGGGCGCGGACAGAACAACGTCTTATTCGCCTAGCCGAGGAGCGGGAAAAAGGGGAGAAACGGGAAGCGTTCGCCCGCAAGCTGGCCGCTATGTGGGAGCAGTCGTTTGTCCGCGAAGCGGCGCTCGGGCTTGTGGAGCTTGACCGCTCCCGCCCCCTTCCGGAGCAGGCGAAAGAAGCGAAACAACGGTACGGGGCGGCGCTCAAGGAGACGCGCTCCTCGCTTCTCGCTCGGTTGAACACCGTCTTTTTCCAAGAGTCGTCCAATTTGACCGAATACCGGGCGACGTTCGAGCGGTTGCCGGATGATGGGGATCACGAATGGATCACATCCGCACCGGATGATGAAATGGCGATGAAAGCGGCCGATTGGCGGGAAAAACAAGAGCGGCACGTCATTTTCCTCGACTACAAAGGCCAGCGCGCCACGCCGTTTGCCGTGCTCGCCGAGGTGGAACGCGACATCGTCTTGCAGCACGAGTATATGAAGGAGCAAGACCGCGAGCTGTATGAGGACGTCATTTTAAAATCGGTCGGCCGCATTTTGCGCAGCCGCATCCAGCGCGCCGAGCGGTGGGTGAATGATATGAACAAACTGATGGGAGGCCTCGACACGTCATCGGGTCTGGTGCTGTCCATTCAATGGAAACCAAAAACAGCAGAAACTGAAGCGGAGCTTGACACGAAAGAGTTGGTCCGTCTGTTGCGGATCGATTCGCGGCTGTTGAAAGAGGAAGATTTGCAGCGGGTGACGAACCATTTCCGCTCGAAAATCGCCCGCGCTCGCGAACTGCTTGAGGAGCGCGGCCAAGGCAACACGCTCCATCAAATCATTAAAGAAGTGCTCGACTATCGGAAATGGTTTGCGTTCACTCTTTACTACGAAAAAGCGAACGAGCCAAAGCGCGAGCTGACGAACCACCGTTTTTACCAATTCAGCGGCGGGGAAAAGGCCATGGCGATGTACATCCCGCTCTTTGCCGCGGCGTACTCGCGCTACCAAGAAGCGGGAGATGACGCGCCGTACATCATCTCGCTCGATGAAGCGTTCGCCGGCGTCGACGAAAACAACATCCGCAACATGTTCGGTCTTGTCGAACAACTCGGCTTTAACTACATTATGAACTCGCAAGCGCTTTGGGGCGACTACGATACGGTGTCCGCCCTGTCCATTTGCGAACTCGTCCGCCCGCGCAATGCGTCGTTTGTCACCGTCATTCATTATCGTTGGAACGGGCGCATCAAACAGCTTGTCATCGATGACAAGGAATGGGAGTTGATGGAAACATGAGCGCGGTCAAGGAAGCGGCCGCCTTTTTCCGCTCCGAACCGGGGTTTCATCGCCTGTTTATTGAGATGAAGCGCAAGTACGAGTCGCTCGGCCGCGTCGGCGGCGCGGTTTCGTTGCAGTCGTTCTCCAAGGAGGAGCGGGAGTCGATCGCCGCCTTTTTCGGCAAAGACGTCTCCCGCGTCTTTCTCTCCGACTTTGAGAAACAGCTCGGACAGACAAAGTTTGCGGGTGTTGGACTCGTCGAACTGCTCGAACATTATTTCGGCGTCCCGCTTATGTCGAACAAAGAACGGCGCCAGGCAGAGGCGGAAGAGCGGGAGCGTTTTTTCGCGCGCCTTGCAGAGGAACATCATTGGTTCGCGGCCGTCCGCGGCCAACGCTTCGTCCAAACGGCGTACGAAGCCGACCGCGACGGTCTTGAGGCCGCCGTCCGCCTTGTCGGCGCCGCCCTCTGCCGCCTCCCGCTCTCTTCATATATGCGCCTCCCGCTCTTTGCCCAGCAAGTGGCCAGCGATCCGCACGCGTTCGATTTGTCCACTCTTCCAGGGAGATTGTTGTTGTCCGCCTTGCAAGCGACGACACCAGGCCAGTGGGATGTGACGTCCGTAGAGAGTGTCAATGAACTGTTGCAGTCCGTCGGCCTGCTCCGCGAAGATATTTTGAACTTTGTCACATGCGCCAACATTCTCGCCGAAACCGAGGGCGGCCCGCATCCTGTCTTTTCCGCTGCCGCGGAAACGAATGCGGCGTTGAACATCCCGCTTCGGGAAGTGTGGCCGCTTGTGCGCGCCCATCCCGCCCGCGGCAAGACGGTGTATATCGTTGAAAACGCCGGTGTTTTTTCGACGTTGCTTGACACCCGCGCCCCGCTTGTCAGCACGAATGGACAAATGAATGTAGCGACGATGAAGCTGCTTGATTTGCTCGCTGCCTCTGGCGCACGCTTGCTTTATTCCGGAGATTTCGACCCGGAAGGATTGGCCATGGCCGAACGGCTGCTCGAACGGTATGGACAGGCCGTCACACTTTGGCGCTTTTCCTTGGACGATTATGCGGCCGCCAACCCAGTCGTTGAACTCACACCCGAGCGCCTCGCCAAACTCGCATCCGTCACATCGGAACCATTGCGGCCGGTGAAAGAAGCCATCGGGCGAAAGAAAAAAGCCGGGTATCAAGAGGCGATCATTGGGAGGTTGGCAAAGGACATCGAAGGCGATCTTATCCATAGGCTAGAAGGCCGGTGAAAAATGGCTGTCACGTGCAAATCAGCGGTATTTCGCCAAAAAGAAAGACGATCTCACAAAGTTTCTCTAATTGAAAAGCATATGGGATCGGCAACCTTTTGTACTGAATCACCAGTCCTCTAGAGGGAAGATAAGGAAGGGGAGGAAGCGACCGGGTCTCCCTTCCAAACGATCCACGAACTGACCGGGCTGTCGATGGAAAAGATCGAACAGATGAGGGAATAAACCCGCTTCTTCAACACAGCTTCCGAATTGTCGTCGACCCTCAATCGTGCAAAAACGCAGGGGGATCGACGACAATAATTTGATGCACTTGAACTTTACAGACATCGAGAGGAAAGGGAATTGACGGAATTTTCAGGTTATGGTATTCTAAAGACAGCCTTGGGACGTAAGGCTTGATATATCCAGCTTTTTGGGGTTTTTATCGTACCTATGAGGGATTGAAATGTGAGATTTACAAGACGTACCTTGATCCGCGCATCGTTTTTTATCGTACCTATGAGGGATGAAAACGGAGGAAGAGACATGTACATTACAATTACCTTGCAAAGTGACGTTCCCTGGGAGATTCCGGTCAATTACAACCATCTCTTGCAAGCTGCAATTTATCGCCATCTTAGTCCGGAATTTGCTGATTTTCTCCACAATCAAGGGTATATTGTAGATCGCCGGCGGTTCACCCTCTTCTCATTCTCACGTTTGATGGGACCTCATGATTATATCCCTGCATCCAAAATGTTAGTTTTTCAAAATAAGGTCCAACTTATTTTGTCCTCGCCGATTGAGCGGTTTATAAGGGAAATCACCCAAGTGTTGCTCATGGAAGGAATACGCATCGGAAGCCATTGTTTGCGTGTCACATCCATTCAAACCGAGATTTTTAAGGTTGATAGATCTGTCATTGAAATAGAGACGCTTTCGCCAGTGGTCGCCTATTCCACGTTATTGCGGCCAGATGGACGAAAATACACGAAATACTTTTATCCAGGTGAAAAAGATTTTCAACGAATCATTTCCGACAACCTAGTGAGGAAGGCTAAGTTGATATACGGAGCGAATCTGGCGTTTGCGCCGGTCTCTATCAATTCAATTGGGGATTTTCGTAAACAAATCGTACTTTACAAAAATACCATTATTGAAGCGTATAACGGGAGATTTATCCTTGAGGGGGATTCGCGTCTGTTGCAAGCCGCTGTTGATGCAGGCCTTGGCGGCAAAAATTCGTGTGGATTCGGCTGTATCCGCCCGATCAGCCGTTGATCAGGAGGTGTCTGTTCGTGAATCTGCCGCAGCTGACAGCGTATCTCGGGTCATTAGTGCCCGCGGATCATGACCCTCTTGAGGCGAAAGTAAAATCGCTTAAGACGAAGATTAAATCAGAAGAGAGACCGTATGCGGTTTTTTTGACGTTTGACTTGGAGAGGCAAAGCATTCGGATTGAAGACCCGATTCCGTTTTCCAAAGACATATTATATGAATACGGGTATTTCGGGAATAACGATGCAGCCCAATTGCAAAGTTATCTTGTGAGAGAAGTGGAGTCATTGCATTATCTTTTGACAAGTGTATGGAATGACTTGCGACTAGCTCTCCAGAAACACAATATGGGAGACTCTCGATTGTCAAAATGGATTGAGGAAATGGAAGCCTCTGAATTGCTTGTCACAGGCAACAAAAAAGGGAGAGGGAAGGTGTGCTTGGACCGCTTTCAACTCCCGGGTTCTCTTGAGGGAAAATCCGTCACCTTGCAGAAAGAGAATCGAGTGATTTGCATTGGCTCCCAAAAGTTTAAGTATGAAGCTTTTGTTCACGCAATGCTGGAGCACGAAAATAAGAAAGACCGGTTTGTGTTGGTGATCCCAGCTGTGTTTGAGCAGGGAGTGCGGATTGTCCTGTCTCAGCATGAAGACTATCGGAAATTGGTGAGAAAAATTAACAATTTGGAGTTGCCAGAAGAGCGGGAGGAAGATTCGCACTCGAGTGAACAGCGAGTGTGTTATGTTTGTCAACAGTTGAAGCCTTCAGTGAAGAGTGAGTATACGACAAAATTTAGCCGAACTGGCATCAATAAAGTATTTACTACCACTACAATCAACTCGGCGCGGTATAAGACAGATGGTTACAGTTATGACGATGCCTATGCAATATGCCTTGAGTGCTATCGACATTTGGTGAATGGTGAGGCGCTGATCGAGAAGAGGTTTAAAGGTTCAATTGCTAGAGAAAGCGCTTTTTTTCTCCCAGAGGGGCTGTTTGAGCCGTTTGATTACGACAGCATCGGGCGAATCAAGGATCGGTTGGATTTTGCATTTCAATGTAAAGAGGCGGGAGAATGGCTGGAAATGGTTGAGGCGGATGCAGAGTGGATGCAACATCCCTACTTTACTATTCACATTATTGTTTATCGGACAGATGGCACTTCTTTCACTGTGTTGGAAACAATCGAAGATGTTCCTGCTTTGAGATTCATGCAGATTATGAAGACGATCAGACAAGCAAGTGGACAGCTAAAGCCATTTCTGCAAGGGATGTCGCTTGGAAACATATACCGTATGGTGCCGATTCGTGAAACGAAAAAGGGGGAGCAGGTGAATGTAGGTCGTGTTTTGTCGCTTTACAAAGCCTTGTTCTCCGGTTATCGCATCCGTTCGGAAACTTTGTTTGACTACGCCTCTGAAGCCTTGGATAAAGGGATATTGCAATTATCCAAAGAAAAGATTGATAACTATCGCAACATGGGGTTGGACGAGTATCATCCAGACAAGGTGGATTTTTTTATCCAACGCATGGCTATGCAGTACTTGGCTTTGATTCAAGTTTTTCAGCAGTTAGCTATATTGGACAGACCTGTTTTTACGCCATCATTCGGAACGGAGGAGCAGGACATGCAATTATATGACTCCGTGGAGGCGGTTGAACAGTTTCTTGACCGCCAAGGGTTCAGTTCAGAAGCGAAAGCTTTATTTTACCTTGGGTGCATGATTCACCGTGTGGGGGTTGAACAGTATAAAAAAGGTCACAAAACGAAACCCGTGCTCAAAAAGATTCATTTTCAAGGGATGTCCGCATCGGAAGTATATCGCTTGTACTATGATGTGTTGGATAAGTTGCGCCAGTACGATGCGTTTGACCGATACAGTGAAACGCTCATTGAAGGGTTTCATCGGCATTGCGGGATATTGAAGGAAAGAGAATGGCCATTGAGCGATCATGCCAATGTCTTTTATATCATGTCTGGATACGCTTATCAGGTGGGAGCTTTAGCTAGTCATAATAAAGGGCGGAAGCAGGACGGTGATCCAACGGAATCTGGTGCTGACCCTGCTATTGCACAATTACCATGATAAGGAAAGGGGTTGTAGTTTGATGGTTATTCGGCAAAATAGCGATTTTCTGTTTCTCTTTGAAGCAGTCATGACAAATCCAAACGGAGATCCGGATCAAGAGAATAAGCCGCGCATGGATTATGAGACATCTACACTCCTGGTCAGCGATGCGCGCCGTAAACGGGATTGTCGCGATTTCCTCAAACAAAAGGGGTTTCCCATTTTTGTGGACACGTTGGCTGATCGGAAAGTGCCGGTTTCACAAATGTTTGAGCATATCCGAGAGCAGTGGATGCGGGACACGGAGCGATTTCGTAATTTGCTTGCCGAACAGCCATTGATCGCTAAGGCTTGGAATGAACTAGTAGAATCGGATGGCGATGATATCCTTGCCTTGTATAACAAAGTGAAGGGGGATAAGAAGAAAAAACAGGTATTAACCGATTTCCATAATCTCTTTCTCACCGAAATCATCAAACGCTCGCTTATTGATATTCGGATGTTTGGAAGTGCTATGGCGGTGGAAAACGTGTCTCGCACTTATACGGGACCAGTGCAGATTACTTGGGGATATTCACTCCACCCGGTTGAGCTGGTGAAATCCAATACGATTACGACGATCATGAACGATGACAGTTCTACTTTCGGGAAAAAGTATAAGGTGCACTATGCTTGTGTCGCCCATTACGGCACGATCAACAAGTTTAACGCCCAACGAACCGGAATGAGTGAACAGGATCGTGAGATTTTCCGCAAAGCACTGGTGCAAGGAATGATGGCAAACCAGACAGACAGTAAGCAAGGGCAAACCCCCCTTTGCTACTTGGAAGTCGTGTACTCCCCAACATTTGATGGATATTTAGGTGACTTGCGTCGTTTCTTGCGAGTCGAGTTGGATGAAGACAGGCCAATTCGCCGTCTTTCCGATATACGTGTTGATTTTGCGACCCTCGCATCAGTTCTAAGAGAGATGAAGCAAAAAGAATATGTAGAACGTGTCATTGGGTGGGTTCATCCTTTCGTGGATGGAGAATCGCTGACTGGGATGCCTGATTTCGAATCGGTCGATTTGTGGGAGCGATTGACTGTATCTGGAGGTTTGTGAGTGTGCAAGTGTTGGAACTTCGACTCTGCGGCAAAATGGCTCATTTTCGACGTTACTATTCCAACTCCTCGGCATTGTCTTATTCAGTCCCGCCACGCACGACGATCATCGGAATTTTGGCAGGGCTGTTAGGATATGAGAGAGACTCTTATTATGAAGACTTTTCTTTGGACGAGTGTCGGATTGCTGTGTCCAACCATGCGCCGATCAAGAAAATTATTCAGAAACTGAATTTGTTGATGGTGAAAAAATGGGATGACTGCAACGGGTCCCAAGAAAACCATAGTCAGACGGCGACGGAGTTGGTTTTGCCTCAAGACATTCGTAACGGGCACCTAGACTATCGAGTGTACATCTCCCACCGCAACCCGAAGGTTATGAAACGATTGGAAGAGCTTATGTTTGTTTCTTCATTAGGAGGCTATGGTAGTTTAGGAATCTCCTTAGGGCTGGGCACTGCCTACAACTTAGGGTGGATGCAGTATGGGGGCGTTTGGGAGGGAGAGGAAAGAAGCGAAGGGAACTCGGTGGCGATATCATCTGTATTGCCTGTACGTTCCGTGAAGATGGTGGACTTGCCGCCTGCGTCGGAAGGTTCTTACCGATTGGTGAAAGAGGACTTGCCGCTGGAATTCGACAAAGATCGTCGCTTAACGCCCCGGGGCAAAGCGAGTGTGATTATTAACATGACCGATTCTCCTGTGTACGCGGACGTCGACACTTATGTTGCTTTGAGCAACGGGTGCAATATTGTCTGGATGCAGTGACTTTAAGGACCGGAGACGCCTTACTGCGTTCCGGTCTTGCTTATCGAAGAATTAGATGAAACATCGTCGGGGGATTGGGAGGGAGGAAATTTGGATGAAGTATTATGCTCACTATGATCGCACGAGTGAAATGCGACATCTATTGGCTGAACATCTTCATACTGTTGCTCAAAATGGACAACAATTTATTCCGCCGACGGTAATGTTCCCAAGTCTGGAAAATAGGGATGTGAGAGTTTTAGCGAAAATTATCATGTTTTTGCATGACATTGGCAAGTACACGGACTATTTTCAGTCCCATCTCATGGAAGGGAAAACGTCACAGCTGAGCAGTCACGCTCACATTTCCGCTTGTTTCGCAAGAGCCCTTGCGGAACAGTGTTTGGATCATATTCCATCTCTTGAGAAGCACGTTTGGGCGTTTATCGCCTACCTTTGCGTTCGTTTCCACCATGGAAGCCTTACCTTAAAGGGATTGTTTTCAGATGAGCTCTGGACGGTATTGGAACAACAGTACGTAAACATCAAGCAAAAATGGCATTGCATTTTAAAAGACCTTGGACTGCAGGAGAATGTCGACTTCCTCCAGCTGCCTCAACACGTCGATTTCGGTCGATGGCGTTCTGATACCCGCCATTTCCTGCATATGCCGCAGCATATGAAAGGAAGATTACGGAGAGATTATTGGTTCTTTGCCTTGAATTACTTCTTTTCCTTGCTCATTGATTCGGATAAATTAGATTCTGGAGGTGTGTTGCCCTCTGCTGTTAAGACGGTTTCCGCAACAAGGGTGACGGATTATATCCGTGTCAAGCATGCGGGAGAGACGGCTTCTCCCATGACAGAGCGAAGGAAGAGAGCAAGCCAACAGATGATGTCGGTCTTAAAGGGACTAGAAGATGAGCAAATCCGAAAGGAGAAATTTTTTACCATTACTGCTCCTACGGGGATCGGCAAAACCCTTGCGTCATTGGAATGCGCCCTTTACCTGCAGCAACGGATTGCTGAATTGGAAGGATACGTTCCACGGATTATCACCGCAATTCCTTTCATCAATATTATTGAGCAGAGCCGACGAGATTATGAGGCGGTGTTCGGCAAGAACGCACAAGTACTTGCACACCATCGCCTCGCAGACTTGAGCTTCTCTACTGGGTAGCGTCAAAAGTTCTATGAAAACTCCACACAGATCATCCCATTGAGCATCGTGGGGCATGCGGAGGGCCGGATTCGCCCTTGACCAACACCCGCCAAAGGTGCGGAAGAGTCATCAAGGGCGACGGGGACAAAAAAGAAGGCAATAAGAAAGCCGCCCTTGCCATGACCGAATTTTACCTTTGGCGGTGTTCGGTTGGTCAAGGGTTCGCTTCGCCGAATCCGGCAGGAGTTCTG